>JAJYFI010000100.1 GCA_021790955.1 bacterium
TCGTTGGACGCCTCATTGAACCGCCGGATGAGCTCCTCGAAGATGTAGCCCATCTCGATGTTCGAGACTCTATCCGGGTGCAGGTCGATGTCGCAGAACTTTGAAACGAGGAGATAGAGCCTGTCCGCCTTGTCGAGCTTGGCGATGTGCTCCTCGAAGCCGAAGTGCTCGATGATTTCGCGGGCCCGACTGGAGAAGCCTTTGATGTAATTGGTCAGGTTCGCCGCGATGTTGTTCGGATCACCCTTGAGCCTCTGGAAGGTGAAGCGGCTCGTGTTGTGGAACTGCTGGCCGGCGACCTTGTTGAGGATCGGTTCGACGTTCTTGAGCTTGCCGCCCTTGAGGCCCTGCGCCTTCTGAAGGACCTTCTCCTTGGTCGGATCGAGAACGCAGTCGAGGCGACGAAGGACCGTCATGGGAAGCATCACGTCCTTGTATTGGTTGGGACGGTATGGGCCGCGCAGGAGATCCGCGACCGACCAGATGAAGCTCGTCTGCTCAGTCATGCACCGGAATATGCCATAAAAACTCGGCGACCGCGAGGACGACCGCCGCGACGCCCGCGCCGACCGCGAGCGCCCCCTTCATGCTGAGGGCGGTCAGGAGAAAGCCGCCGAAACCCAGCGCCACGGAGGCCAAGGCCGCGAAGAGGACAATCGCCCTGCGGCTCCAGCCGGCCGTTTCAAGCCTCAGGGCGAAGTGGTCCTTGGAGCCCAAAAAGGGCGAACGCCCCTTGCGCAGGCGCAGGGCCGCGACGAAAATCGTGTCGAAGATGGGGACGAGCAGGATCATGATCGGCGCGTAGACCCCCACGGGGTTGACGGCGCTGTAGTTGGTGCCGAGCGAGATCGCCGCGAGGGCGAATCCCAGGACGAGGCTCCCCGAGTCTCCCATGAAGATCTTGCGCCGGGAGGAGAAGTTCCAAGGGAGAAATCCCAGCGCCGCGCCGGCCAAGGCCGCGGAGGCGAAATTGACGTAGAGCTGTTCGCCCGGAAGCGCGATCATGAGGAAGGCCAGGCTCGCGACGGCGGCCTGGCTCGCGGAGAGCCCGTCCATGACGTCGATGATGTTGAAGGCGTTCGTCACGCCGACCACCCAGAGCACCGTGAGGACCACCGCGACGGGGGCGGGCGAGATGAAGCGGATGCGCACTCCGGCGGCGACAAGGACGAGCGCCGCGGCGATCTGGACGATGAATTTGAGGCGAAATCCCACGCCGCCCGGCTTGTGGATGTCGTCGACGGCTCCGAGCGCGAAGACGAGCGAGCCGCCGAGAAGGAGAGCGCGCAGGGTGTGGAGCGTCCCCGAGGGAAAGTGAGTCAGGAAACGCAGGAGGGACAGCGTCAGGGCGTAAGAGAGGAATATGGCCGCTCCTCCCAGCACCGGGGTCGCGATCGCGTGGGTCTTGATCGGGGTCGAGGGATGGTCCACCCAGCCGAATCTTAAAGCCAGAAGGCGCGCCAGCGGGCTGGACAGCGCCGAGACGGCGAAGGAGAAGGCGACGGCCAGGATATAGACTTTCAGGTCGGTCATGGGAGGAGGGAAAGGACGCAGCCCGGGGCGCGGAAGACGGGCTTGAGGAAGCTCCGTTCAAGACCCGACCAATTGCGCCGTCCGCGCTCCGTCAAGGCGGGCTTGAGCGCCGCGTCGAGCCGCGCCGCTTCCCGCGGGACATCGAGGACGGCGGAGAATCCGGCTTCCCGAAGGCGCCCGGCGAGCCCCTCCGGGCTCCGGGCCTCGTTGGCCCAGGCGCGGCAGCGGTTGGGCGCGAAGAGCGTCGCGGCCTCGCGCTCGCGGCGGACGCCGTAGCTTCGCTGCTCGCCCACGATCAGGATTTTAACATTTGAGGGCAGCCGCTCCCGGGCGAAAGCCGCGCAGGGATAATAGTCGAGCCGCCGCGAGAGAAAGCTCTCGCGATCCTCGGCGCCCAAGAGAACGCCCGGGGTTTGAAAAAGGCTCTGAATATAGAGGAAGAGCAGAATGTGGCAGGCCGCGAGGAGGCCGACCGCCAAGGCGAGCGGCGTCCCCCAGACCGCGGGCCTGGGGGCGAGTTTCTCCTCCCAAAATCGCGCCAGGCCCACCCCGGAAACGATCGCGAAAAGGGGCGCCGTCACGGTCAAGAACCGGAAGACGACGCCCGTCAGGAACCAGGCGCCCAGGTAGGCCAGCAGGAAAATCGAGAGCCCGCGAAGGAATCGGTCCCGTCGCGCGGCCCAGAGGCCCAAAGGGAAAAGCCACAAGACGAGATCCCATCCCGGCCCGCCCAGGACGTCCATGCCGCGCCCGAAGCGCCGGCTGTTGGAAACAAGGAGAAAGGGAAGGGACGCCGCGTCCCGAAGGAGCCTGCCGCCATGGCCGTACTCGGTGAGCGCCTGGAAATAGCCCCCCGCCGCCGCCGCGCTCCATCCCGTCTGGGTCGCGTGAAAGAACCGCGAGAAGAACGGAAAGAAGGGATCCCCGACCTCGATCGCGTTCTTGAGAAGCCACGGCAGGAAGACCGAGGCCGTGATCCCGGAGTAAAGGAGGAGGTCGGCCGCCGCGGCGGCCCGGCGCTCGCGGCTCGATCGCAAGAGCCTCGCCAAAAGCCAGAGCCCCAGAAGCCCGGCCGTGATGCCCGCGTAGTACTTGGCGCCCAGCGCGAACCCCGTCGCGATCCCTGAGAGAGCGAGCCAGCGCCTCTCCTCCAGTTCCCGCCAGCGCAGGAAGGCGAGGGCGGCGCTCGTCGTCCACAGCATGACGAGGGGTTCCGCGTAGCTGGTCGAGACGAGAAGCATCGCCGCCGTATGAGTCGCGAGGAAAAAGGCGGCGAAGAAAGCCGCCTGGTTGCCGGCAAGGCGGCGCGCGGTCCACAAGACGAGCCTCAGGCAGGCCGCGAAGGCCGCCACGGAGAGGAGTTGGGCCGCGAGATCCGAGCGCCAGAGAAGCGCGAGGGAAAAAAGCATCTCGGCGTTTTGCGGGAAATGGGAGTAGAGGAGCCAGTCCGCCCGCGCCAGGCCCCTGGCCTTGACGTAGATTTCGGGAAGGACGAGATGGTAGACCAGGGAATCGTATTGGTGGGGCGGCGCGAAGGCGAAGACGGCGGCGAGCGAGGCGGGCAAGAGGATCGCGAGCGCGCGCCAGGGGCGACCGCGAAGAAAGGAGAACCCTTCCCGGAAACCCTGGAGCAGGGCCTGCGCCTCCGTGGCGCCTAGAAGGGTGAAGGCCAGGAGAATTCCCCCCGCCGCGAGCGAGTCCAGTCGGTGGAGAGACGCGAGGCCGAGGAGAGCCAGGCTCAGCGCCCCGAGCCCCAAGGGCAGGGCCCAGGCGCTTCGTTCGAAGGCGTCGGTGTCCTCGTCCAACCGCATCCATCGCAAGGCTTTGAGCCCCGCGAGGACGCAGGGGAGGAGGATCGCGGCCGCGGCGAGAGCCGCCTTGAAAACGGGGACGGAGGCCGCCTGGAAATAGGAGGCCCAAATCCCGGCGGCGAACAGGAGGGTGGCGAGGCCGTAGGCGAGGCTCATGCCGTCACTAAACCCTGGTGACAAACGACTTCGATCGCCGCAAGCCCCAGCGGTGGAGGAGATAGGCCGCGAGGGCCGCGAGGGTCGAGAGGCCGTAGACCACGCTGCGGCGAAAATCGATCGATGACGCCTCGGGGAAGTAGCGGGCGCCCACGGGCACGTCGCCCAGGCGGAATCCCATGAGGGAGGCCTGAAGGAGAAATTGCTGGTCGAAGACGAAATCGTCGGAATTGGATTCCCAGGGGACGGTCTCGAGGACCTTGCGGGAATAGGCCCGCAGGCCGGAATGCCACTCGCCCAGGTTTTCCCCCGTCGCCAGGTTTTCGGCGATCGTGAGAAGGCGGTTGGCGAGGTATTTGTAGAGCGGCATCCCGCCCTCGAGAGCCTCCCGGCGCGTGCGGATGCGGTTGCCCAGGACCACGTCGCACACCCCGGAGGCGATGAGATCGGACAGAACGGGGGCCAGGCGGGCGTCGTACTGGTAGTCGGGATGGATCATGACGATCACGTCCGCGCCGCGGGCCAGGGCCTCCCGATAGCAGGTCTTTTGATTGGCCCCGTAGCCGCGGTTCTGCTCGTGACGGATGACGAGGAGGCCCAGGGATCGGGCGAGCTCCGCCGTGCGGTCCCGCGAGGCGTCGTCCACGAGGACGATCTCGTCGGCGGCGCCGGCCGGTATGTCGCGCAACGTCTTCTCGAGAGTTTTCTCCGCGTTGTAGGCCGGCAGGACGACGATCGTTTTCATGGAAGGCGGCGTCGGGACGTGGGCTTGAGGTCGTAGACGCTGATTTCGGGGCCGACGATCTTGCCCGGAGCGGGCTCGAATCGCGCGATGAGCCGTCCGGCGGAGCGGACGTCGGAGAAAAAGCTGCCCAACTCCGGGGAGCTTTCGGGGCCGGCGCCGTAGCTTGAGAGCATGACGTATCGGATTTTTCTTTTGCGCAGTCCCGCGAGATCGGGTCGGACGTCGAGAATCGGGGTGTCGGCATGGGAGAGCTTGACGAGAGAAGGATTCGTGAAGATGTCCTCCGCCGAGCGCGGCAAGAGCCACACCCGGTATCCCCCGCCGGGATGGCCGCGGAGCATGGCGGCGTAGAGGCGGCTTCGAGGGGAGCCCGACGCCTTGGTCTTGGCGTAGAGCTCCTCCACCTCCGCATTCTCCATGGGAAGCCGCGGCTCCGAGTGCGGCTGATCGGCGAGGATGACGGCTCCCGCCGGGATATGCGCCTCGATCCACGAGCCCGCGGCGTCCCGGGTGTCCGGCAGGGATTCGCGGCGGGCGTGCGCCCATGACGCCGCGAGCCCCGGACCGGCGACGAGGAAAGCCGCGAGAAGAGTCTCCCAGGACGTCCAGCCCGCGGCGAGCTCGGAGAGGCCGGCTGCCGCCGCAAGAGCCAGGCCGGGGTAGACGGCTAAAGAATAGCGAGGCATCCCTCCGTCGTACTGCGAGACGAGAAGCAGGAGATAGAGGGCGGGGGCGGAGAGAAGAAAGAGGGCGAGGCGGCGATTCCGGCGCTGGAAGGCCAGGGAGAAAATTCCCCATGCCGCGGCGAGGCCGGCCAGAAGCCAGGGTCCCGCGAAATGCAGATCGTTTCCCAGGATTCGTCCGGCCATCTCCCAGCGGCTGAAAGAAAGGCCGGCATAGATGGCGGAAAAATCGTGAAGGGTCGCCCAGAATGTCCTCGGTTCGAGGAGGCAGTAGGGCGATCCTAGAAAAAACGACAGGAAGGCCGCGGCCGCTCCTTCCCAGAGCCAGCGCTTGGCGGGGCGGCGCGGGCTCAGCGCGTGGGCCGCCGGCAGGATCACGGACAAAGGGAGCGCCGTATACTGAGAGGCGGCGGCCAAACCGAGGAAGGCGCCGCAAGCCCAATGGGAGGCGCGGGTCGATTCCATCAGGACCCGAAGCCCCCACAGCCAAGCGCAAGCCGACAAGAAAAGCATGAGGTTGTCCGGCTTCGCCGTGTGGGAAAGGTCGACCGTCAGCGGGGAGAAGGCGAGGAGCAGGAAGGCCCAGGGGAGGGCGTCCGATCGGTCGATGCGCCGCTGGGCGCGCCAGGCGACGAAGGCCGCCGCAATGGAGAAAATCGCCGAGAGGAGCCTGGCGATGAGAAGGAAGGAGGAAGGATCCCAGGCGTAAAGAGCGGCGAAGTCGTCGATCCCGTGCCTCAATCCCAATCCGGACCAGCCCAGGAAATAAATCCCGAAAAAGAAAAAGAGGAGATAGGGCCACAGCGTCGGGTATTTGAGCGCATAGGGCTTGAGCGTTCCCGCCCCGAAGGAAACCGCGAGGTGGAGGATGTGAGGCTCATCGGCGTTGTAGGTGCCCGGAAATCCCGCCGTGACGCCGCGGAGGCGCACGAGGACGGCGAGCGTTAAAGCCAAACTCCAGAGGCCGTTTAGCCGGCTTCGCGACATCGCGGGATTCTAGCTATTTTTCGGCAATTCCGTGTTGCGTGGCGCCCGGCGCTGATCTTATACGCGCGAAGAGAAATATCTATAATAGCGCCCGTATGACCAAGCAGGGGCGCCCGCCCCGCGTCGCGGCCGTGATCCCGGTTTACAACGAACGGGGCAAGATCGGCCGCGCCATCGCGAAGATTCCGCGAGGCGTCGTCACGGAGACGATCGCGGTCTCGGACGGCTCCGACGACGGCTCGGACGAAGAGGCCCGAGGCCAGGGCGCGACGCTCCTGCGCCATGCTCGCGTGCGGGGAGTCGGCGCGGCGATCCGCACGGGATTCGATTACGCCTTGGGGAAGGATTACACGATCGTCGTCGTCATGGCGGGCAACGACAAGGACAACCCCGCCGAGATCCCGCGGCTTCTGGAGCCCATCGTCGAGCGCGGCTACGACTCGACCCTAGGCGCCCGTCCGCTGCGCAGGGCGTTGCAGCGGTTGGTGGAGGATCCGTTGTCGGAGAAGATCCTCTGGAAGGAGTTCCGCGCCGGCGAGACCGTCGTCGTCGACGTCGAGAACGACGAGACA
>JAJYFI010000101.1 GCA_021790955.1 bacterium
CTCGATCGACGATCTCTCGATCGTCGGCGACGGCAAGGGAGTGGGGGTGGCCTTTCAAGAGCTTTTCATCGACTCGGGCCCGGCCTCCGTCTTCAAAAACCCCAACCCCCAAACGGGGCAGGTCTTTTTAAGCAGCTTCACGCTCGCAGGCTCGACGGACGGCCTGCACGAGCTGAATTACTTCGCCGTGGACGCCGTCGGC
This sequence comes from bacterium, assembly GCA_021790955.1. Lineage (GTDB taxonomy): Bacteria > Elusimicrobiota > Elusimicrobia > UBA1565 > UBA9628 > JAJZAK01. The sequence goes on from JAJYFI010000101.1 coordinate 203, forward strand.
CACGAGGAATCAACCCATACGGCCTTGTTCGCCTTGGACGACACGTCCCCGACGACGAGCCTTGCTATCTTCAACGCCAGCCAGACCATCAGCCCGAGCCTCGTCGTTTCTCCGCCGCCGGCCCACGTCGAGATCGCGGCGACCGATCCCCGGGTGAATGGCGTCGCCTCGGGCGTCTTCGAGATGTCGATTCAAAGTCCCTTTTTCACGGGGATCGTGCCTGGCGATAATTATAACCCGACGCTTCAGGAGGAGGGCGTTTACCCCGTGTCCGTCCATGCGGTGGACAACGTCGGCAACGCGGGCCCCGTCCAAACGATCACCGTCGTCGTCGACAGCTCGCCACCCTCGATCGGCATCGTCTCGCCCTCCTCCGGAGCGGTCTACAGCGCGTTTCAAAGCAGCATCGCCGTTTCCTTCACGGTCCAAGACGAGTTCGACCCCTCGCCGAGCTCGGCGGCGCTGCTCGTGGAATTGGCCCATGCGGGAAGCGGCCCCGTCTCGGGCTCGACCTCCGTCGCCGTCGTGAACGGCGAGAGCCTCTCGACCTCGAATCTCGACCCCGGAACCTGGGAGCTCATCGTGTCCGCGACGGGCTACCTGAGCTTGAGCACGACCGCGGTCTCGGGGCCTTTCCGCATCGTCAACGACATCCAGCCTCCGCGGACCACGCTCTCGATCGGCCCCCCCGACTTCCCGGGCGGGCCCGAGGGCTCGACCTTCACGACGCGCGCCTCCACCTTCAACCTCTCCTCGATCGACGATCTCCTGGCGGTGGGAGACGGCAAGGGGCTGGGGGTGGCCTTCCAATCGCTCTCGGTCGACGGCGTCTTCGTCTCGAGCTTCGTCAATCCCTCGCCGGGACCCGGAGAAATCTTCTCGTCGAGCTTCACCTTGGGCTCCTCCTCGGACGGACTCCACGTTCTTTCGTTTTTCGCGGAGGATGTGGCCGGAAACCGCGAGGCGGTGCGCCTGGCGACCGTCGCCGTCGACGACACGCCCCCTGTGACGAGCCTCGCCTACTCAAGCCCGAGCTATGTCGGCGCCTCGGGCGCGGTCTATCTCTCGACCTTGGCCTTCGTGGGCTTCTCGGCCGTCGACCCCGTCGTAGGCGGAGTCGCCTCGGGGGTTTCTGCCACCTTTTACCGCCTCGATCCCTCAAGCCCCACCGCGCCTTTCTCGCCCTTCCTCTCCACTTTCAGCATCCTGGCCGAGGGCCTGCACCGCCTGGACGCCCACAGCCTCGACCGGCTCGGCAATACGGAGGCCGTCAAGACCTTCTATGTCCGCGTCGACTCGACCCCGCCCGTCAGCACTATCGCCGTCGGCGCGCCCCAATACGACCTGCCGGACGGAAGCGTTTTGGTCAGCTCCCTCACCTCCCTGGCCGTCGTCTCGACCGACCCGGTCTCCAACGGCGTCGCCTCGGGGGTGAAGGAAAGCTTCGTCTCGATCGGGACCGCGCCCTTCGCCGTCTCGACCGGCCCTTTCACTCTCTCTCCTCCCGACGGAGCGCGGACGATCCGCTTCTATAGCGAAGACAACGTCTTGAACACCGAGATCGTCAAGAGCACGACCGTCGTCCTCGACTCGACGCCGCCCATGAGCCTTCTCCTTTCGCCCTCGCCCTCGGACGGCGGGGTCTGCCAGGTCTTCAACGGGACCGTGAAGGTCCTGGGCACGGTCTACGATCTTCATTTTCAGGGCTACTCGCTCGAGTTCGCTCCGGGCCAGGACGCGATCACGGGCTTTGCTCTCATCAGCTCGGGGACCGTCGCCGTGAGCTCCGGCGTGCTCGGCGTCTGGGACACGAGATCGCTTTCCGGCTTCCAGACCCTGCGCCTCACCGCGACCGACCTCGTCGACAACGTGACGGTGGCGACCGCGAGCGTCTTCGTGGGGACGCCCGAGCTTTTGATGCTTCTTCAGGGCCGGCACGGCTTCAATAAGCCCGCCGGCGTCGCCGCGGGGCCCGGCGGGACGATCTACGTCGCCGACACCAACAACGACCAAGTCGAGGTCTTCAGCTCGACCGGGGGCTTCCTTGAGGCCTTCGGCCGCGGGGACGGCGCCCAGGACGACCCCGCCGACCGGACCCAGGGCCGATTCATTCTGAATAAGCCCAAGGACGTGAAGGCCGACCCGGCGGGTGACGTCTACATCGCGGACACGAATCAAAACCGCGTGCTCGTCTTGTCCCCGGAGGGGACCGTCATCCTCCAGCTTGGCAGGAAGGAGCCCGGGGAGAGGCATAAGGACCGCGACGACCCCTCGGACCTCCAGGAGATGCCGTCCCCCGACCTCTCGCCGGGGCGCTTCAACCATCCCTCCGGGGTCGCCCTCGACGCCGCCGGGAACATCTACGTCTCGGACACGCTCAATCACCGCGTCGAGATATTCTCCCCGAGCGGCAACCTCCTCTCCCTCTTTAACCTGCCGCCGCTTTCCCCGCCTCCCTCTCCGCCCGAGCCCCAGGACGAGGAGGACGCAGGCGACCCGCCCGACAACATGGACCGGGGAACGCCCTACGGCATCGCGGTCGACAGCCCCGGCGTCGTCTACGTCGCGGACGCCAAGGGAGACCGCCTCCTTAAATTCAGCTTCGCGGGAGCCCTGCTGGGGAGCCTGGGCTCCGGCGGGAGCGGGGTGGGCCAATTCCACAGGCCCGAGGGGGTGGCCGTCTCGCCCGACGGGGACTGCGTCTATGTCTCCGACCGCTTGAACGACCGCGTCCAGCGTTTCGACTTCCTGGGAAACGCCACCCTCGTCTTCGGGAGCCTGGGGCGGTTGGGGGCGGCGCAGGCGAACGGCCGCATCGTCTTCAACGAGCCCGTGGGACTCGCCCTCGACGGCTCGGGCCGCCTCTTGGTCGCCGACCGCGACAACAACGCGGTCGAGCAGTTCGGGCTTCCCGGGACGGCTTCTCCGGTCGTGGTCCCCGTGTCGAACCTCGTCTCGGGGCTCATCCCCGCCCATGGCGGCGGACGCTTGAGACGTCCCGACGGCACGGAGCTCGACGTTCCCGACGGCGCCCTGTCCCAGGACATGATCCTGAGCTTGGGCCCCGAAAACGCCTCCGAGGCCGCCCAGGACGGGGCGCGGGCGCAGAAGATGATCCAGGCGCGTCTCGCCGCGATGTCCGCCGCGGTCGACTTCGGGCCCGAGGGGACGACGTTTAACCAGCCCGTCACGATCGAGCTCGCCTACGATCCCGCCAAGCTCCCCCAAGGGGTCCAGGCGAGCAGCCTTTCCGTCTATTACTGGAACCCGTCCTCCCAGGCGTGGGAGGCCATGCCCTCGATCGTCATCGCCGCGAGCGCGACCGTCGTCGCCCAGACCTCGCATTTCTCGCTCTATCAAGCGCTGGCCCCGGCGGGGATCGCCCCTCAAGATGCGTCGTCCAACAACGTGGCGGACGTCCAGATCGCCTGCGACCCCTTGAGGCCCAACTGCTCCCCCATGAAGTTCCGCAACCTTCCCGCCGCGGCGAGGCTCAAGATCTACACGCTCATCGGCGCCGAGGTGGCGGACATCTCCGCCGACGCGAACGGCGACGCGACATGGCCCGGCGCGAACAAGAGCGGCCGGGCGGTCGCCTCCGGCGTCTACTTCGTCTATGCCGAGGGCCGGGGCGGATCGAGGACCTTCAAGGTGGCGGTGGAGAGATAAGTGAGGACGCCCGTGGGCTGCCTGGCTCTGGAAGTCTGGTCACCGGCTGGCGGCAAGGCTCTCCCGTCCTGGGCCGGGAGAGCTTTGCCGCTATCATGGGCAGCGCTTCTGTGGGGCTTCGTTCTCCTTGCGCGCGCGGCGGGCGCGCAGAGCTTCGGCTCGGGGGGCGCGGGGACGGCGGCGGCGGACTTTTTGGAGCAGGGAGTCGGCGCCCGCGCGATCGCCATGGGCGGGGCCTACGCCGCCGTCGCCGACGACGCGACCGCCCTCTACTGGAACGTCGCGGATTTAACCAACATCCGGAAGCGCTCCGTCGTCCTCATGCACTCCCAATACCTGGCCTCGACCTTCTACGACTACGGCGCCTACGCCCAGAACCTGGGCCGCGCCGGCGCCTTCGGGCTGGGGCTCCAATACTTGAACGAAGGCTCGATCGCGGAGACGGACGCCAACTTCAACACGATCGGCGGCCTCTCCCCTTACGCCCTCGCGCTCTCGGCGGGCTACGCGAACAAGGTGGAGGGGCTGCGGACGCTTTCGGCCTTGAACGGATTTTCCCTCGGCCTCACGGCCAAGTTCATCCGCTCCGCCATCCTGGAAACCGCGCAGACGGGGGCGGTCGACGTGGGCGCTCTGTCGCCCTATTACTTCGACGACCACGCCCGATTCGCCCTCGCGGCCCAGAACCTGGGAGGCGCGCTCCATTACGAGCAGGCCTTCGAGAATTTGCCCGTCATCCTCAAGGCGGGAAGCGTCTTCGAGATCACGGGGCGATGGATCGCGAGCGTGGACGCGGGCGCGCCCCGGGACGACGCGCCCTACGTCGCCGCCGGGACGGAGTATTTCTTCCCGATCATCCATGAATGGACGCTGGCCGGGCGCTTGGGCTACAACAGCCGGACCCTGCCCGGGATCGCGGGCGTGACCGGCGTCTCCGCGGGCCTGGGCTTCGGCCATCGCGACCTCGACGTCGACTACGCGATCGTCCCCTACGGCGGGCTCGGCATCACGAACACCGTGTCGGTCGCGTTCAAGTTCTGAGCAAGCGCGAATTGGTATAATTCCGTGCCGTCGCACGAGCGCTCGTAACACAATGGATAGTGTCCAAGCCTGCGAAGCTTGGTATCCAGGTTCGATTCCTGGCGAGCGCAAGATGACGCCGAACTGATGCCCGTCGACCTCTCCGTCCTCAACGCCCGTCAGCGGGAAGCCGTTTCCTACACCGGCGGGCCGCTCTTGGTCCTCGCGGGAGCCGGAACGGGAAAAACCCGGGTCATCGTCCATCGCGTGGCCTACCTGGTCGAGCAAGGCGTCCCCGCCCATCGCATCCTGGCCGTCACCTTCACGAACAAGGCGGCGGAAGAGATGAAGCGGCGCATCGCGAGCCTCATCCCCAGCCATGCCGCCCTCGTTTGGGTGCAGACCTTCCATTCCCTGGCGCTTAGGCTCCTGCGCGAGCACCACCAGCAGGCGAAACTCCCCCGCCACTTCACGATCTACGACGAGACGGATCAGAAAAAGCTTATCGCCGAGATTCTCAAGACTCAGGGGTTCTCCGAGCACTCCCACAAGGCCGGACTTTACGTCAACCTGATCGCCCGGGCCAAGGACGACCTCCTTGACGCCGACTCCTACGCGATCTACGCGGGCGCTTCGCCGGACGCCCACCGGAAAACGGCCGCCGTTATCTATTCGGAATACCAGAAGCGCCTTCAGGCCTCCGGCGCCGTCGATTTCGGGGACCTTCTCCTCAAGGCGAACCTCCTTTTCAAAGAGCATCCCGATATCCTCAAGCGCTATCAAGAGCGCTTTCGCCATATCTTGATCGACGAATACCAGGACACGAACCACTCCCAATACGTCCTCACCAAGGCGCTTGCGGCCGGGAACCGAGAACTCTGCGTCGTCGGCGACGACGACCAGAGCGTCTATTCCTGGAGGGGCGCCGACATCCGCAACATCCTCGAGTTCGAACGAGATTTCCCGAACGCCAAGGTCGTGACCTTGGACGAGAATTACCGATCGACCCCCGAGATCCTCAAGGCCGCCAACCGCGTGATCGGCCACAACCTGAGCCGCAAGGCCAAGCAGCTTTGGACAGCCCGCGGGACCGGGGATCCCATTCGCTCTTTTGAGCTTCCCGACGAAAGGGAAGAGGCCTCCCGGGTCGTCCAGGAGATTTCGCGTCTCGCGGCGGACGGCCGCTCCTTGAGAGAGATCGCTGTTTTCTACCGCACCAACGCCCAGAGCCGGCTTTTCGAAGAGGCCCTCCGGACCGCCGGATTTCCCTACCGCCTCATCGGCGCCGTGCGCTTCTACGAGAGAAAGGAGATCAAGGACATCCTCGCGTACGCGCGCTTCATTCTCAACGAGGCAGACGAGCTGAGCCTGCTGCGGGCCCTTAATGAGCCCGCGCGCCACGTGGGCGACACCAGCCTCAAGAGGGTGGGAGACTTCGCCTTGGAGCGCAGGCTTTCGCTCTGGGAGGCGTTCCGGGCCGCCGCCGAGATCCCCGGCCTGCACCCCAAGTCTCGGCACGGCATCCAGGGCTTCGTCGAGCCCATCGACGCCTTGCGCGC
>JAJYFI010000102.1 GCA_021790955.1 bacterium
CCTTGAGTCACCAGCTGCTGGCTTGAGGCAATTTTGTCCACTTCCAGACTGTAATTACCCGATTGAGCAAAGGAGGTGGCAGTCGCCGTTGCAAGTGAGGTATTGCTGGACGTGACTACCTGAGCGCCAGCATTGAGTGAAGTGGATAAGGTCGCTGCTGCCCCCTGAAAGGTGGAAAGCAAGCCCTTAAGGGTCCCCAGATCAGAAATCTTGGTGTTAATGGCCGCAATCTGACTCTGGTACAAAGCCTGTTCCGGACCCAATGTTGCCTGGACCAGACTATTAAGCACAGTGCTGGTCAGAATACCGGAACCAATGCCCAGCGAGTTGACAATCCCTAAACCGGAACCAATTTGCACCGTGCCTGAGGTGCCCGAACTGCTGGTCGAAGACGGCTTTCTCCGGCCCGAGGACATCTCCTCGCCGCCGGCTTTTTCTTCAAACCGGGTCGACGTCGCGGCGGTCTCGGCGTTTAAAATGGGGCTTCTCAAGAAAGCCCACGACAACTTCCTGCGGGAAGGCGGAGAAAAGACCTGGGACGGTTTCCGGGACTTCCTCGTCGCCAACGCCGGCTGGCTTCAGGACTTCGCCCTCTTCTCGGCCCTTAAGGAGCGGTTTTCGGGAGCTTCTTGGCTGTCGTGGCCGCCGGAGTTCCGCGACCGCCGCTTGCGCTCCGCATCCGGCGGCGCGAAGGCCCTCGGGGAAGCGGTCTCCCGTCAGGAATTCTTCCAATATCTTTTCGACTCGCAATGGAGGAGGCTTCGCCGCAAGGCGGCGGAGATCGGCCTTGAAATCATGGGCGATATCCCCCTCTACGTTTCGCTGGAAAGCGCGGACGTTTGGTCTCATCGCCACGTCTTCCGCTTGGGCGGCGACGGACGTCCCAGCGTCGTTTCGGGAGTCCCCCCCGACGCCTTCAGCGCGACGGGACAGCTCTGGGGGACCCCCGTCTACGACTGGCGCGCTTTGCAGAAGACGGCCTACTCGTGGTGGCTTGAACGCTTTGAGAGGGCCGAGCGGCTCTTCGACTGGGCCCGGCTCGACCACTTCATCGGGTACGAGCGGTACTGGGAAATCGTCGCCGGGGCGGCAGCCGCGACCGGGGGCTCCTGGTGCGACGGCCCGGGCGCGGATTTCCTGGCCGCGGTCCTGGCTCGGATCAAGCGGCTTAGGCTCGTGGCGGAAAATCTGGGAGTCGTCACCCCGGAGGTCGAGGCGCTGCGCAAGCGCTTCGGACTGCCGGGCACGCGCGTCGTCCCCTTCGACCTCGAAGCGCCTGCCGACGAACTGCCCCCTTACCCCGACGACACCGTCCTCATGACGAGCACGCACGACACTCCGACTCTGGGCACTTGGATCAAGGAGGGGACGGGAATCGCGGGCGCGGATCCCGATCAACGTTGGACGATCATCGACCGAACCCTCCATTCCGCCGCGCTGCTCACGATTTTCTCGGTTCAAGATATCCTTGGCCTTGGCGACGAGGCCCGCATCAACCGCCCCGGCGTCGCCCACGGCAACTGGACATGGCGGCTGCCCTCTCAAAGCCTCGACGAAAAAAATCTTCGCCGGCTTGGCGAACTGACGGAGAAAGCCGGACGCTCGCCGAGCGCCGCCCCCCCTTCCGTCCCTCGACCTCAAGGCGAGCCGCCTTCCGCCGCCTCCTTTTCTCTATTCACCGAGAACGACCTCCATCTCTTCAACGAGGGAACGCACTACCGCATCTACCGGCAGATGGGGGCGCACCCCGCGGACTTGGGGGGCGTCTCGGGAACCTACTTCGCCGTCTGGGCGCCAGACGCGGAAAACGTTTGCGTCGCGGGCGACTTCAACGGCTGGAGCGAAAAGATCGCTCCTCTTAAAAGCCGCGGCGTCTCGGGCATCTGGGAGGGATTCATCCCGGAAGCTAAAGTCGGGCAGTCCTACAAGTACGTCATCTATCCCCGCAGAGGCGGGCTTCCGCTTTTTAAGGCCGACCCCCTGGCCTTTTTCTCCGAGGAGCCTCCCAAATCAGCCTCCAGAATATGGGACTTGGGCTACGACTGGGGTGACGCGACGTGGATGAGGCGGCGAGGGGCCGCGGCCGCCTTGGACGCCCCCATCTCCATCTACGAGGCGCATCTGGGCTCCTGGATGAGAACGGGCAAGGACGGGCATCGAGCCCGCTATCGCGATCTCGCCTTCAAGCTTCGCGACCACGTGCTCAAAAACGGGTTTACCCACGTCGAGATCCTGCCCCTCATGGAGCATCCCTTCTACGGGTCCTGGGGCTATCAGGTGACCGGCTACTTCGCCCCCACGGCCCGCTACGGGACGCCGCAGGATCTCATGTTTCTCATCGACACCCTGCACCAGGCCGGCCTTGGCGTCATTCTCGACTGGCCGTGCTCGCATTTCGCGACCGATGGCCACGGCCTGGGGCTCTTCGACGGAACGCACCTCTACGAGCATGCCGACCCCCGCCAGGGCTTCCATCCCGATTGGAAGAGCTTCATCTTCAACTACGGACGCAACGAGGTCAAGAACTTCCTCATCTCCAACGCTCTCTTCTGGCTGGATCGGTATCACGCGGACGGGCTGCGCGTGGACGCCGTCGCCTCGATGATCTATTTGGACTACTCGCGGCAGGAGGGAGAATGGATTCCCAATCGTCACGGGGGACGGGAGAATCTCGAGGCCCTTGATTTCATGAGAAGGCTCAACACCGAGGTCTACCGAAACTTCCCCGACACGCAGACCATCGCCGAGGAGTCGACCGCCTGGCCCATGGTCTCGCGTCCCGTCTCCCTGGGCGGCCTTGGATTCGGGTTCAAATGGGACATGGGATGGATGCACGACACCCTGAGCTATCTCGCCAAGGACCCCGTTCACCGCAAGCACCACCAAGACGACATCACCTTCCGGATGCTCTATGCCTACCACGAGAATTTCGTCCTGCCCCTCTCCCACGACGAGGTGGTCCACGGCAAGGGTTCGCTGCTGTCCAAGATGCCGGGCGACGACTGGCAGAAGTTCGCCAACCTCCGGCTTCTCTACGGCTGGCTTTACGGCCAGCCCGGCAAGAAGCTTCTCTTCATGGGCGCCGAGATGGGCGCGCGGCGCGAGTGGAACCATGAGGAGACCGTCGAATGGCCCCTTCTCAGCCTCGCCCCGCATGCGGGCATCGAGAGCTGGGTGAGGGATCTCAACCGCCTCTACCGTACGGAGCCGTCGCTTCACCGCCGTGACGCGCGGCCCGAGGGCTTCGAATGGATCGACTGCTCGGACCGCGACCGCTCGGTGCTCTCCTTCCTGCGGCAAGACGGAGGCGGCCAGTCCCCTCCGGTGCTGGCCGTCTTCAACTTCACCCCCGTCCCGCGCATGGGCTACCGCGTCGGCGCTCCGACGGGCGGGCGGTGGACCGAGCTTCTCAACAGCGACGCGAAGATCTACGGCGGCTCCGGCATCGGGAACCTGGGCGAAGTCGGGGCGAAAGACGAACCTCATCACGGCCGGCCTCACACTCTCTCCCTGGCTCTCCCTCCTCTCGCCTGCCTCTTTTTGAAGCCTATTTTGTAAGATGGCGGCGTGACCAAGCAGGGGCACCCGCGAGAAGAGAGCGCCCTGCCCGTCCTCAAGACGCGCGTCGACGCCCGCAGCCAGGATTTCCGGGACAACGCGGCGCATCACGAGAAGCTGCTTTCCGATCTTCGCGGACGGCTCGACAAGGCCCGCCGCGGCGGCCCCGAGAAGGCCGTCTCCCTTCACAAAAGCCGCGGGAAGCTCACCGCCCGCGAGCGCCTAGCGGCTCTCGTCGACCCGGGCTCTTACTTCCTTGAGCTGTCCCCGCTCGCGGCTTTGGGGCTTTACGAGGATGCGGTCCCGTCGGCGGGGATCGTGACGGGGCTCGGCGTCATTTCGAAAAGGCTCTGCGTCATCGCGGCCAACGACGCGACCGTCAAGGGCGGCGCCTACTACCCGGAAACGATCAAGAAGCATCTCCGGGCGCAGGAGATCGCCCTTGAAAACCGGCTCCCGGCCGTTTATCTCGTCGACTCCGGCGGCGTCTACCTGCCGCTGCAGGCCGAGGTCTTCCCCGACAAAAACCATTTCGGCAGGATTTTCTACAACCAGGCCCTCATGTCGTCCCTGGGCCTGCCCCAGATCGCCGCGGTCATGGGCATGTGCACGGCGGGCGGGGCCTATGTTCCCGCGGTCTCCGACGAGGCCGTCATCGTGCGCGGCAAGGGGACGATCTACCTGGGGGGCCCCCCTCTCGTCATGGCCGCGACCGGAGAGGAGACGACCCCCGAGGAGCTGGGCGGCGGGGACATGCACAGCCGCGTTTCGGGAGTGACCGACCATCTGGCCGAGAACGACGAGGAGGCGCTGCGCCTGTGCCGTTCCTTGGTCGAGAACCTCAACACCCCGACGCTCCAGCCGCCCCGACCCTTCGAGGAGCCCCGCTATCCGGCCGAGGAGCTCTACGGGATCGTCCACCGCGATCTTCGGCGTCCCACGCCCGCCGAGGAGGTGATCGCGAGGCTCGTCGACGCAAGCCGTTTCCAGAGCTTCAAGCCCCTCTATGGGAAAACCATCGTCTGCGGCTTCGCCCGCATCCAAGGGGAGCCGGTCGGCATCGTCGCCAACTCCGGAATCCTTTTCTCCGAGTCCTCGCTCAAGGGCGCCCACTTCGTCGAGCTCTGCTCCCAGCGCAAGATCCCGCTTCTATTCCTCCAGAACATCACCGGGTTCATGGTCGGCAAGGACTACGAGCAGGGAGGGATCATCAAGCACGGCGCCAAATTCGTGCAGGCCGTGGCGACGACGCCGGTCCCCAAGATCACCGTCGTCATCGGCTCCTCCAATGGCGCCGGCAACTACGCCATGTGCGGGCGCGCCTATGGGCCGCGCTTTCTCTTCACGTGGCCCAACGCGCGCGTCTCGGTCATGGGCGCCGAGCAGGCGGCGAGCGTCATGGTGACGGTCAAGCGCGAGCAGTTGAGGCGCGAGGGCGCGATCCTGTCCCCGGAGGAAGAAGACGAGATCGCGCGCCCCATTCGCGCCCAATACGAGAATGAGGGGCATCCCTACTACGGCACGGCAAGGCTCTGGGACGACGGCGTCATCGAGCCCGCGAAGACCCGGGAGATCCTTGGCTTCTGCCTCAGGGCCGTCCGGCAGGCTCCCATTCCCGAGCCCCGCCACCCTGTTTTCAGGATGTAAAACTGGTGACACCATACTTATTTTCCCCTTCGGACATGGAAATTAGTATGGTGTCACCAGTTTTCCAATGCCTTCCCATCTGATCGTCAAGCCGGGACCCGTGGCCGAGGTCTCGCTCAACCGTCCCGAGCGCCGCAACGCGCTGTCGGACGAGACGCTCCGTCAGATCGCGCAGGCCTTCCGGGACTTGGCCCTGGAGCCACGATTGCGCGCGGTGATCTTGAAGGGCGAGGGACGCGATTTCTGCGCCGGCGCGGATATCGAATGGATGCGGCGCGCCGGGAAGCTTTCCGGGAAAGCGGCCGAGGACGACGCGCGGCTCCTGGCGGCGGCCTGCCTGGCCGTCGACGAGTGCCCCGTGCCCGTCATCGCCCGCGCGCAAGGGAACATCTACGGCGGCGGACTCGGCCTTTTGGCCGCGGCGGACGTCGCGGTCGGCGCGCAGGACGCCAAATTCTGCTTCTCCGAATGCCGCCTGGGCATTCTTCCCGCGGTGGTTTCGTCGTTTGTTCTCCCCAAGATCGGGGCCCAGGCGCGCCGTTATTATCTCACGGCGGAGCCCTTCGGACCGCAGGAAGCCTTTCACATGGGGCTCGTCCACGAGATCTCGCCCGAAAACGCCATGGACGACAAGATCCGGCAGATCGCGAAGGGAGTCCTCTCCTGCGGCCCGACGGCGGTGCGGGAGGCGAAGGCGCTGATACGAGCCTTCCCCGGAAAAAATCCGCGCGAACGGATCGACGACTCCCTCAAGTCGCTCTTGCGCGCGCGATCCTCCGCCGAAGGCCAGGAAGGCCTCGCGGCTTTTCTAGAGAAGCGGAAAGCCTCATGGATCAAGTAGCTCACGCCTCCCACCGCGGACGCTCCCCGCATATCCGGCTCGTCGAGGTCGGCCCCCGGGACGGCCTTCAAAACGAAAAAGCGGCCGTTCCCCTTGAAGCGAAGGTCGCCTTCGTCGAGGCCCTCTCGGAGACGGGAGTTCCCGAAATCGAGGCGGGAGCCTTCGTCTCCGCGAAAGCCGTCCCCCAGATGGCCGATTCCTCCCAGGTTTTCCAGAGGATTAAAAGGCGTCCCGGCGTGATCTACTCGGCGCTGGTGCCCAACGAACGCGGCCTCGACGAGGCCCTTAAAGCCAAAACCGACAAGATCGCCGTTTTCACGGCCGCTTCGGAAACGTTCAACCGCAAAAACACTAACGCCGGGATCAAGGAATCTCTCGATCGATTGAAGCCCGTCGTCT
>JAJYFI010000103.1 GCA_021790955.1 bacterium
CCGCTTCTGGGGCCTCGGCTCATCGAATGCGTGGGCGCCCTTCAGGGCCTGGCCTGGGGCGTCGAGGGCAACCCCAAGTTCCCCTGCGGCAAGGCGGGTTACGGCGGCCCGATGCCCCCTCCGGGATTGCCCCACCGCTACTTCTTCAAGCTCTACGCCCTCGACATGGCGCTGGCTTCTCCGCGCCTGACGAAGTCGGCGCTCCTCAAGGCGATGAAGGGGCACGTCGTCGCCGAGGCCCAGCTCATCGGCACCTACCAGCGCTGATTTGACGCCGGAAACGACGACTCCAGCATCCACGGCCCGTCCTGCCCAGGAGGGGATCGAGTTGTGCGAAAAGGGCGCTCCTAGAAACGGCATCCCGCAAAAGCTCGATTCCAGGCTCTTTGTCTCGATCCAAGCCTTCGGCGGTTGCCGGGACTCCGAGCCGCTCGCGCGAGCCTTGGAAAAAGCCGGCGTCCACGGGGTCCTTTACGCCGATCTCAACGACCCTGGCGGCGTGGGGCTCCTCGCGATGGGCGAAGATCCGGACTTCTTCGCGGGGCCGTTGCGCGCCCTGCTCAACAGGCCGCCGTTTTCAGAGCTCCCCTCGAAACCGGAGTTCGCGATGCTGGGCCGCACCTATTCGACGGGCTACGAGCCCGATCTCCGGGACTACCTTCTCTCCCGAACGCCCAGGCTCGTCCTCGACCCGCAAAAACCCTGGGCTCTTTGGTACCCATTGCGGCGCACGGGCGCCTTTTCTCAGTTGTCGACCCAGGAGCAGGCGCAGGTCCTTCGCGAGCACGGCGCCCTGGGCCGCCAATTCGGCGAGGCGGGATTCGCCTCGGACATCCGCCTCGCTTCCGCCGGGCTCGACAAGAACGACAACGACTTCACGATCGGAATCGTCGGCGCGACGCTCCATCCCCTCTCGGCCCTGGTCGCCGCGATGCGCAAGACCATCCAGACCTCGCGCTATATCGAGAAAATGGGCCCCTTTTTCGTCGGCCGGGCCCTGTGGCAGGCCCCCCTCGCGGGCGGCAAAGGGAGGAGCTGACTTGGCGGCCGACAGGACTTTCAAGATCGCGATGTCGGAGCGCTGCTTCCGCTTCAAGCCGGAGGCGCTGATGAACCACGCTCCACAAAAGCCGGGCGTCTACGAGTTCGTGACCTTCACGCCGCAAGGCGAAGGCGTCGTCCTCTACGTGGGCCTGGCCTCCCCGCAAACCGTCTTCGACGCCCTGGAAAAGCACCTCAAGGGGGAGCTCTCCCCCTCCAAAGACGAGCTCTTCGCGGCCGCGAGGGACGTCTACTTCGACTACGTGACTTACGCGGACATCGAGAGCGTCGAGGACCTGCGCGACATCGCGAGCGCCCTGTTCGAAAAGACGCGGCCCAAGCTCAACAAAGAGCCTCTCACTCCTACCGGCCGCTACGGGCGAGTCGCCCTGGAAGAGGTCGCCTAGTTCGACGGGCGTCAGATCCCAAACGAGGATCGCGCTTTAAAGTAGGGCTTCTTGTCGAGGGCCATCACGTCCGGGTTGCGCCTTCTGGAGACCGCGAGCCAATAGGCGAGCCACTGGAAGGGAACGACGTGGGGGGCCGCCGAGAACGGCGCGTAAATGGATGGAAGAGAAAATTCCAGGGGCGCGCGGGAAGATTGGCCGGAGACGGCGTCAAAGAGCAGGGTCTTCGCGCGCACCTGGCGCGACGCGGCCAAGGCCTGCCGCGCCCGCAAGAGCTGGGCGCTGCTTTCGGCGACGGCGATGACCGCGGTTTGGGCGTCCACCGCAGGGAGAAATCCGTGCAGGAATTCCTCGATGCCGCAGGTCGCCACGCCGAGCCCCGCGGCTTCGCGAAGTTTTAAGGCCCCCTCGCGGGCGATCGGCTCGCCGAAGGAAGATCCCAGGACGACGGCCTTGGAAATTCCCTGGAGCCCGGATGCCGCCTTCTTCATGGGCCGCTCGAAGGCCTCGACCGCCTCCCCGACGGCGTCGGGGAGCCTCGCGAGGTGGTCGAACGCCGCGATCCCGCGGCCGGCCCAGCGGGAGATTAAGGCATAACTCGCGGCCAAGGCCGCGGTCATGCTGACCGTGTGGGTCCAAGAGGACTCCCGCGCTTGCCGCGTCGTGAGGACGCGGGCCAGACGCTTAGCCGACGACGAAGGCCTCGCGGCGGTGATGAGAATCGCAGGAATCCGCCGCCTTTGGACCGCCTCAAGCGCCCGCAACGTCATCCACGTGCCGCCGGACTCCGAATAGGCGATGGCCAGCGATGCCCCCGCGACGAGGGCCTGGTTTTCCCACACATCAAAGGCGGCGGCGGCCTCGGCGCTTCTTTCACCGCCCAAGACGGCGTTGAAGGCCTGCGCCGAAGCGAGCGCGGCATGGAAGGACGTCCCCATTCCCGTCAGCAAGGTCCGGCCGCGGTGAGGCGGATCGGCAAGCTTGTCGGCGCGCGACACGATGGGACGCAGCGTCTGCCGCACCGCTTCCGCCTGGGAGCGGATCATCCCATACATGAAGAAGGGATGCCGCTTGCGGCCGAAAGGCGGCCTGGGGATTTGCGGCGGAGGAAGGCGCAGGTCGTCCCCGCGCGAGGCCATTCTCAGACGTTAAAAGACGCGCCGCAGGAGCAGGAGCTCTTGGCGAGGGGATTGGTGACCTTGAAGCCCGATTTCATCAGGCTCTCTTCGTAGTCGACGACGGAGCCCCCGATGAAGAAATCCGAGCGCGGATCGACCGCGGCCCGCACGCCGGAGGTCTCCGAAACAAGATCGTCGGGCCGGACATCCTCCTCGACGTCGAATTGATAGCTCATGCCCGAGCAGCCGCCGGCTCCGACCTTGACGCGCAGGACGGGCCGAGCGCCGCCCCGGCTCTGGGCCAAGGCCCGGACCTTAGCGGCCGCGCGTTCCGTCAGCGTCACCATGGATGAAAGGCTTGCGGAGGAGTCCGAAATGCCTAAAACTGCTTGGATTTCCCGCAGCCGCAGGAGCCGCGTTCCTTGGGGTTGGTGATCTTGAATCCAGACCCCATCGAGCCTTCCTCGAAATCGATCGTCGCTTCGGAGATGAGCTCGTGGCTCTGGGGATCCACCAGCACGTCGAAGCCCGTCTGCGGAAGCACGACGTCGTCCTCTTTCTTGACGTCGAAGCCGAGAAGGTATTCATAGCCCGCGCAGCCGGAAGGCCTCAGGCTGACCCGGAGGCTCTTGCCCTTGGCGCTGGCCTCGGCCTCCATAAAGTTTTGGACTTTCTGCACTGCGCGCTCGGTCAGCATCAACATGTTCTTTCCCCCTTCGGCGCGAAACGACGCCGCAACGGCTTTTAAATTATATCCTCGGCCCCAGACGAAGTCAATTAAGGCTTCTTGGCCTGCGCCTCATTCGACGAGCGGGGCGTCGGGGAGACGGATTTGAGGGATATCGAAGGGAAGACGGAAGTCTGTTCGCTTTTCGCCGTGGATTCCTTGAGATAGCCCGGAGGACAGGAGATCGGCAGGTCCTCGCCCCTCCCGTCGGGCCCCCATTCAATGGAACGGCACAGGAGATCGGGCGGATTCTTCGCCTTGGTCGGCGCCGTTCCCGCGACGACGGCCGATCGCGCCGGGCTCGATCGGTGGGCCAAGGCGCCCTCGACCTCGCGGCCGGAGCCGGCAAGAAAGCCTCGGAGCCAAAACCCGGCCAGCATCGCCGCCAAGGCAAGCGCCGCCCAAGGGGCCCAGCGTGACGCGCCCCTCCCGACCGATGGAGCGGCCTCAGGGCCAAGAGCCCCCTGCGGGCTCATTTCCAGCCGGCTCGCGATGGCCCGGGCGAGAGTTTCCGGCATCTCGGGCCGCGAGGCCCCCGAGAGCTTCCGCTTCGTTTCATGCAAAGCCTGGAGAGCCCCCCGGCAGGCGGGGCAGGCGACAAGATGCGCCTTGAGAGGGCTTTCCTCCAAGGGCGAAAGCTCACCGTCGAGGTGCGCGGAAAGAAGTTCCGGATCGGGGTGGGCGCCCTCAATCATAGACGACTCCTCCCTTCTTCTCGGCGGCCCGCTCGAACTCCAATCCCAAAAGCCGGCGGCCTTGGTGGATGCGGGAGCGGACTGTCCCCACCGGGCAGTCCAGCACTCGGGCGATCTCATCGTAGGACAAGCCCTCGATGTCCCGAAGAACCACCGCAGCGCGGTAATGATCGGGAAGCTCGGCCAAGGCCCTGCGGATCATGCCCTCATCCTCCTCGCGGGACAGCGCCTCGAGGGGCCCCTCGGCGCCGTCGGGCAGCCTCTCGGCCCGGCTCGCCGCCGTCTCCCCATCGGTCGGGGGAGCGAATCTATCGAGGCCGACCGCCGGCCGCCGCCGAGCGCGCCTGATGGAGTCGAGATAAACGTTGCGCAAAATCTCGAAAAGCCAAGTCGCGAAGGGCCGATCCCCATCGTAGCGATCCCAGTGGCCGAAAGCGCGAGCGAAGGCTTCCTGGGTCATGTCCTGGGCATCCTGTTCGTTTCCCGTGAGGCGGTAGGCAAAGCGGTAAGCTTTGCGGCACCAATCGCGCCACAAACCTTCCCATTGAACGAGGTCTCGCCTAGCCACCCCTTGCTCCTATGTAATACGCCGCAACGCCAAGAAAGTTCGCGCCCTGACCGGCGCCTGCCGGGTCACGGCTTGACCCTCAGGCGGCGCCGGCGTTCGAATCGCCGAAGAGCCAATTCAATCAAGAGCTCAAGAAGCCTCGACGTCGGAATGCCGGCCGCAGCCCACAGTTCCGGGTACATGCTCGATGACGTAAAGCCCGGAATGGTGTTGATCTCGTTAAAATAGGCTTTCCCCGTCCGTTTGTCCAGAAGGAAGTCGACGCGCGCCATGCCGTAGACCTCCAAAGCGCGGAAGGCGCGAATCGCCATCTCCCGGATGTTCTGCGCCTTGGAACGGGACAGCGGGGCGGGGATGAAACGATCGGCGCCCTCGGGATCCAGGTATTTGGCCTCGTAGGTGTAGAACTTGGCCCGCGCGACGACCTCCCCAAGCCCGGAGGCCCGAAGCGCCAGACGATCCCCAGGCCTCGCCCAAGGGTCCCCCAGCACCGCGCACTCAATCTCCCGCGCCTCGACCGCCTTTTCGACGAGAGCCTTGGAATCGAACCGGAACGCCTCGCGCAGGGCCCCCTCCAGTTCGGACTTCCTTTCCACTTTGGAAACCCCGACCGACGAGCCGAGCCCTGCGGGCTTGACGAAGAGGGGCCAGCCCAGGTCTCTCACGCGGCCTTCGAGAGGAAGGCCGGGACGCGCCACGATGTAGGGAAGGACAGGGAGCCCCGCGGCGCTGACCAGCCGCTTGGAGAGGTCTTTGTCCATGCCGAGAGCGGACCCCAGAACCCCGGCGCCCACGTAAGGGACGCCGGCGGACTCCAGAAGCCCTTGGACCGTTCCATCCTCCCCCATCGGTCCGTGGAGGACTGGGAAAGCGACATCCGGCTTAAACCCTTTTCTTCCCAGGGTTGGCACCGCAAGAGGCGCGAGAGCGCGGGATGCAGGCGCCGCCAAGCCTCGCCCGTCGACCCGACTGCGGTTTTCGAGCAGTTTCTGGTCCGCCGCCAGCCATCTCCCTCCGGGGTCGATATAAACTGTCTCGATCACGAACTTCCGAGGGTCCAGAGAGCGGGCGATCCTCGCGGCGGAAACCAGCGAAACCTGGTGCTCCGCCGAACGTCCGCCGCAGAGCAAAAGAACCTTGGTCTTCCTCATGAAATCAACGCTTCCATGCTATCTTTTCAAGAGGCGCTCCGCCGTCTCGATAAGCAATTTCTTTGAAACGGGTTTCATGAGCACCGCGTCGGGCCCGAGCGCCTGGGCCTTGGCGGCTGATTCCGAGTGCCCGGTCAGGACGATCACCGCCGGACGGCGGCCAGGATCCATGTTCCGAACCCGCTCTAGGAGCCCGAGTCCATCCATCCCCGACAGAAGCATGTCGAGCAGCATCAGATCGGGCTTCTTTGCCGCCAGGCACTTCGCGGCTTCGGGCGCCGTGCGGACGATATCGAACTCCAGCCCTGGGCCCAACGTCGAGATGACGAGCATGAGAATGCCGCCCATCTCGGGATGATCCTCCACGATGAGGACATGCTTCTCGGAGGTAATGGGCGAGGAGGACCGGCGAGCCGCAGGCGGCGCCGAAATCAGCGGGAAGCCGGCGCAGGCTCTGGTGCCTTGCCCCCGCTTCGATTCAAGCCAAATCCGTCCCTCGTGGCGCTCGACGATGCGCTTGGCGAGCGGGAGGCCCAAACCCAAGCCGCCGCCCGCCGTTAATCCCCGGACTTTAGCGGCTCCGAACTCCTCGAAGACGTGCGGCAGCATCTCGGGGGCAATCCCCGTGCCCCGATCCGCGACGCTCACGATCGCTTCGGCCCCGGAGCGGCGC
>JAJYFI010000104.1 GCA_021790955.1 bacterium
CTGGATGTCCGCGGGGGTGATGCCCGGAATGCGGCTGGCCTGGGCGAGGCTTTGGGGGCGGACCCGCGTGAATTTTTCCCGTGCCTCGTTGGTGAGGGCTGACAGGGCCTCGTAGGAAATGTTCGCGGGGATGCGGATGTTCTCGATGCTCTTGAGCTTTCGTGCTTGTTGCGCCTCGCGCTCGAGATAGCCGCGATAGGATCTCTCGATCTCGCGCTCGCGTTCGGCTTTGGCGCGAGACCAGGGAGCAAGCTCCTTGTCGGAGGGGGTCGCGAGGCCCCGCACGCAGTCCTTGTATTTGAGGAAACGATCGCAGCTGTCGCGGCTGTGGAGCCCCAGCTCAAATCCTCGCTCAAACAGCCTCAGGTCCGCGTTGTCGGAGCGCAGGCTCAGACGGAATTCCGCGCGGGAGGTGAACATGCGGTAGGGCTCATCCACCCCTTTGGTGGTGAGATCGTCGATCATCACGCCGATATAGGCTTCGTCGCGCCCGAGCACGAGCGGCGGCTGTCCGCGCGCGACCAGGACCGCGTTGACGCCCGCGATGAAGCCCTGCGCGGCGGCCTCCTCATAACCCGTCGTCCCGTTGATTTGCCCTGCGAGAAAAAGCCCGGGGACGAGCTTCGTTTCGAGGGAGGGCTTAAGTTGAATCGGAGGGACGTAGTCGTACTCGATCGCATAACCGAACCGGACGATTTCCGCTTCTTCCAAACCCGCGATCGTTTTCACCATCGCGATCTGGACGTCTTCGGGCAGACTCGTCGAGAGCCCGTTCGCGTAGACCTCGCGCGTACGCAGCCCTTCCGGCTCCAGGAAAATCTGGTGCCTTTCATGGTGAGGGAACTTCACGACTTTATCCTCGATCGAGGGGCAATAGCGCGGGCCCAAGGAACGAATGCGCCCCGAGTAGAGGGGCGAGCGGTCGAGATTATCCTGGATCACGCGATGCGTCGCCGGATTCGTATAAGTGATCAGACAAGGGAGAAGCGGGTTCTCGATGCGTTCGGTGAAATGAGAGAACGGGGCCGGCGGGCTGTCGCTCGGTTGGGTCTCGAGGCGCTCTGCCTGGATCGATCGGGCGTGCAGGCGCATCGGGGTGCCCGTCTTCATCCGGCCCGTATGGAAGCCGAGCTCACGCAGCCCAGAGCTCAAGGCAAGGGCTGGCGGCTCGCTTGAGCGGCCGGCAGGGTGGGCGTTGAGGCCGACATGGGCCATCCCGTTGAGGAACGTGCCCGTCGTAAGCACCACGGCCGAGGACTCATAGCGGCGTCCGCGCTTCGTGGCCACGCCGCGAAGGCGGCTCCCCTCCGTCCAGATTCCCGCCGCCTCTTCCTGGGAAAGGCGGAGCCCCGGCGCGTTCTCGACGGCCTCCTTCATGCCCAGCGCGTAAGCTCTCTTGTCGCATTGGGCTCGGGGAGAATGCATGGCGGGGCCCTTGCTCGTGTTGAGGATCTTGAAATGGAGGCCGGAGCGGTCGGTGTTGCGGGCCATTTCCCCTCCGAGGGCGTCGAGCTCGCGCACGAGCTGGCCCTTGGCGACGCCGCCGATCGAGGGGTTGCAGGACATCGCCCCGATCGTGTCGAGGTTCTGGGTCAGCAGCAGGGTCTCCGCCCCCATGCGGGAGGCGGCAAGGGCGGCCTCGATCCCCGAGTGACCGGCGCCGACGACCACGACGTCGAATCGGGCGTCAGGCATAGAAGAGGACGGCGACGACGGCTTTCGAGATCAGCCCCAGACGATAGAAGGCGAAAATGGCCGCGGCCTGCCAAATATTGAGGAAAATAAGGGCGAGGAAAGCCCGGGCGAGGCGGATTCCGGCGATTTCGCGAAGGCCGATTCCGGCGGCGACCAGCATCCACAGCCCGCCCAAGACGGCCGTCATCAGCCAGGCTTTTTCGAGCCACAGCCCGCTTGCCCACTCGATGGGGAAGGTCGCCAGCGCGATGACGTTAAGACCGAGCATGAAGCCGACCAGGGAGCGCCATCGGGCGCCGGGAAATCGCCTGGCGGGAGCGGCCACCAGGAGGCAAAGCAGGCAGACGGCGGCTCCGCCGTGGCGCCACCCCCCGACGAGCACTCCGCCGGCGACGGCGCTTGCAAGCATGGCCGCCAGGAGCTTCAACGAATAAGTTCCGGGTCGCGCTTCCTTAAAATAAGAAAGAAAGGAGGCAAGCCACAGAAATCCAAGTCCGGTCAGGGCCACGTCCCAAAAGGCGATCTCGGCCCAAGCGGACGCCGAGACGGCGGGCGTTGCGGCGCTCGAAGGGGGCATCGACCATGGTTTCAAGAGCAGCGCGGCAAGGTAGAGGAAGGCTCCAAGGCCGATCGCGGCCCCGCTCCCGGACTCCCGCGCGGCGGCGCTCGGGCGGACGAGGCAGAGGCCGGCGAATCTCAGCGCCTTACGCATAGCGCGCGTCCCTGCCGTAGGAGGCGATGGCCGCAAGGCTCGACGCAGCGGCCGCGACAAAGCCCAGGCACGCGACCAGAAGCGCCCGGCGCAGGCCCCAGCGGTCGGAGAGAAAACCGATGATCGTCGGCGAAATGGCGTCGCCCAGCAGGTGGATGACGAAGATGTTGGCGGCGAATGCCACGGTGCGGCGTCGCGGCTCGGTCACCGCCACGATCGCGGCGTTAAGGGGGCTCAGATGCATGAAGAGAAAAAGATCCGAGATGAAAAAGAGGACGAAGGCGAAGAGGAGGCGGTGAAGGCAGAGGGCGAGCACCGCCAGCGGGGCGCCGATGAGGACGCTGACTCCCGCGACCACGAAGTAGGGCGCGCGGCATCGGCCCTCGAGCCAGTCGCTCAACCATCCCCCCGCGAAAGTCCCGAAGGTCCCCGCGACAGCGGTGCAGCTTCCCAAGAGCATTCCCGCCTGACCGACGTTCAGGCCCCAAGTCCTGTGGAAGAAGGTCGGGACCCAGACCCCGAAGCCGCCCAAGACAAAGGTCAGGGCGGCGGTCGAAAGGGTCGCGGCGACGTAGCTTGGCACGGTGAAAAGGTCGAGGAAGGCCCTGACGCCGCCGACCGCGTTCCGGCCTTGCGCGGCCCGTTTGAACTCGCCCAAGCGGGGGTCTTGAAGGCGCAGCAGCGGCCAGACGAGGAATAGACCGGGGAGGCCCAGGCAAACGAACGCCCAGCGCCATCCGAAGGCCTGGGCGATGGTCCCCCCCGCCATGTAGCCGATGGCCGCGCCCAGCGGGATCGTCATCAGGAAAAGACCCAGGACAAGACCGCGCTTTCCGGGCGCGAAATGCTCGGCGACGAAGGACGGCGACGCCGCGACGTAACAGGATTCGCCAATCCCCACTCCCGCGCGCGCGGCAAGCAGCGTCGCGTAGCGGGAGGCCTGGCTTGCGCCCGCCGTCGCCATGCTCCAGAGGCCGAGCCCGATCCCCATCCAGCGGGGCCTCCCTTGCCGGTCGGCCAACGAGGCGATCGGCAGGGACGCGGTCATGTACATGAGCATGAAGGCCGAGGCGAGAGAGCCCGCGAGGGCATCCGAAAGGCCGAGCTCCTTCTCGATCATGGGCAGGAAGGCGTACATGGAGTGGCGGTCCACGTAGTTTAGGAGGTTCACAAAGAACAGCAGGGCGAGGACGTAGTAGGGGCTATTGGCCGCGATCGTCTTGGCGGCGGGATTCCGGCGGCCCGCGTTGCGGGCTCTCAGGTTATTTGCCGACGCAGAAGCGCGAGAAGACCGCATCCAGGATTTCCTCGGGCGAACCCTCGCCCAGCATGGAGCCCAAACGTTCAAAAACCTCGCGCAGGTGGGCCAGCGCCCGCTCGTCGATCCCGGCGTCCGATTCGCGGCAGAGCCGCCGGGCCGCCTCCGCTTCCTTGAGGGCGGATCGGAGGTCCTCGGCCTGCCGCAGCGAGGCCGCCATGGCCGGCTCCGACTCTCCCATGGGGTCCAGGGAAAACGCCGATCGGATCGCGGCCCGCAGAGCTCCCAGTCCCGCGCCGGTCTTCGCCGACACGGCGATCCCTCCGCCCTGGCTCCATGCCTCGTGCGTTCCAAGATCGGATTTGTTGAGGACGCGCAGCGCGGGCAGAACGCTCGTCTTGGCGGCCGTCTCGATGTCCTCGCGGGAACTCTCGTCCTCGGCGGACGGCGGCGCCGACGCGTCGATCACGAAGAGCACGAGATCCGCGGCCCGGAGCGCCTCCTTGCCGCGCGCGATGCCGGAGAGCTCGGCACGATCCCTGGCTTGCGAACGAAGGCCCGCCGTGTCCGTGAGGACGCAGGAAAGCCCTTCAATGTCGGCCGTCTCCTCGATGGCGTCCCGGGTCGTTCCGGGCTCGTCGCAAACGATCGCGCGCTCTGTCCCCAAAAGAGCATTGAAGAGGCACGATTTGCCGGCATTGGGGCGCCCCCCGATCGCGATGCGGGCTCCCTCCCTCAGAAGCCTGCCGCGCCTGAGACCCTCCAAGAGAGAACCCATCTCCTCGGACAAGGCATCAAGCCGCCCCTGGGCCTCGTCGCGCGAAAGCGGCGCGATCGGCTCGTCCGGATGGTCGATGAGCGCTTCGCCCAGAGCCAGGAGATCGAGGGTCATTTCCTTGAGATGCCGGACGCGCCGTGACAGCCCGCCCGCGAGAGCGGCCATGGCAAGACGGCGGGCCCTGTCGGTTCTGGAGCTAACGAGGGCGAGCACGCCTTCCGCCTGAGCGAGGTCGATGCGGCCGTTCATGAAGGCCCGTCGGGTGAACTCTCCCGGGCGCGCCAGGCGCGCCCCCGCCCTGATCGCCGCCTCGAGAACCCGGCGCAGGACGCAGCTCGATCCGTGGCAGGAGAGCTCGAGAACATCCTCGCCGGTGTAGGAACGCGGCGCCTTAAAATAGACGGCCACGGCTTCGTCGAGAAGCTCATCCTCGTCCCTGACCCGGGCAAGCCTGGCGCGAGCGGGCTCCGGAGCCTCCCGCCACGACAGGAGGCTCCGCGCCACGGCGAGGACGTCGGGGCCGCTCACGCGCACGACCCCAAGGGCGCCGGATCCCTCAGGGCTCGCGATCGCCGCGATCGTGTCGTTCGTCAAGGCTCCGATCTAGCGCTTGGGCTTGATGACGACTTTGCGCCATTGCCCCTCGCCCTCCGAGGACGAGACGACCTCGGGGTAAGTAGCGACATGCTTGTGGATGAGACGGCGCACGATGGGGTCCATGGGCTGAAAGCGATGGGCGCGCCCGGTCCTCTTGACCTCCTCGACCGCCGAATCGACCTCGGCTAAGAGCTCGGTCTCCCGCTTCTTCCAATAATCGCCGGCGTCAACGCTCAACGCGGCGTCGAAGCCCAGCCTCTTTTTGAGAACGATGCTGAGCAGAAATTGGAGCGCTTCCAGAGTCCGGCCCTCTTTCCCTATGAGGCGTCCGACCTCGGGATGATCGATAGAGACCACGATGCGCTCCTGCGTCTCCTCCCAGGCGTTCTTGATGGTCGCGTCCTTGAATCCCATGAGGTCGAGGACTTCGCGCGCGACCTCCTCGGCGGTGGCGCAAGCCTTTGCGGTGTCGAACGTCGCCGCGGGCTTGGGTTGGGCCGTAGCTGGTTTTTCCTGGACCGCCGTC
Organism: bacterium; assembly: GCA_021790955.1. Lineage (GTDB taxonomy): Bacteria > Elusimicrobiota > Elusimicrobia > UBA1565 > UBA9628 > JAJZAK01. The sequence continues at coordinate 5,567 of JAJYFI010000104.1, forward strand.
CGCGCGACGCGCGAATTGCGCGGAGCGGGCTTTATCTCGCGGCTCGCGGTGGCGACCTCGGCGAGCTCGGCCGCCTCTTCCGCGCCGTGAGACCAGCGCTTCTCCCCGACGCGCACGCGCGCCGGCTTCTTGCCCAGGCCCATGAACCCCTGGCTCGGCTGCTGCAGAATGACGACTTCGGCTTGATCGCGGCGAAGCCCCAGTTGTTTGAGGGCGGTCTCCACGGCCTCGGCCACCGTCGTTCCTTCCATCTCGATGGACTGCATGATGTTGAATCCTCCTTTTTCAGGTTGCTGCGGCGAATCTGTTTTTGAAGCCCGCCTGGATGAGCGTCGAGGCCAGGCTGTTGGTCAGCCAATAAAGCACGAGCCCCGAGGGGAGCTTCAGGAACATAAAGGTGAAGATCACGGGCATCCACTTCATCATCCGGGCTTGGGCGGGGTCCGGCAGCTGCTGGCCCATGCGGTTCTGCAGGAGCATCAAGAGCCCCATCACGACCGGAAGGACGTAATAGGGATCCTTCGCCGAGAGATCGCGGATCCACCAGATCCACGCCGCGCCGTGAAGCTCCCAAGCGTTGCGCAGAGCGCCATAGAGGGCGTAGAAGACGGGTATTTGGACAAGCATCGGCAGACAGCCGCCCAAAGGGTTGGCGCCTTCCTTGCGGTAAAGCTCCATCATCTCGGACTGGAGGCGCTGGGAATCCTTCGAATAGCGCTGCTGAAGCCTGGCGATTTCGGGCTGGAGCCTGCGCATGGCGGCCTGGGTCTTGAATGTCTTGAGCGTCATCGGGAACAGGAGCCCCTGGAT
>JAJYFI010000105.1 GCA_021790955.1 bacterium
CATCCCTCCACGCACGGCGTCTTTCAAGAGGGGCTTCGGCAGAACTGCCGTCTCGTCCACGACGCCGGGGGCCAGGTCTATCTCGATGGGGCGAATCTGAACGCCCTCGTCGGGATTTGCCGCGTGGGAGAGGTCGGGGCGGATGTGTGCCATCTCAACCTCCATAAAACCTTCTGCATTCCCCACGGCGGCGGCGGGCCCGGGATGGGGCCCATCGCGGCGGCGAGGCACCTTGCGCCCTTTATGCCGCGCCACCCTCTCTCCCGCGTCGGCGCCAAGGGGTTGGGGGCCGTGTCCGCGTCGGCGTTCGGCTCGGCGTCCATTCTGCCGATCTCCTGGCTCTACATCCGGCAGTTGGGCGGGGGCGGCCTCAGGCTCGCTTCCCAGGCCGCGATCCTCAGCGCCAATTATGTGGCGCGGCGGCTCGGGAACCATTATCCCGTGCTCTATCGCGGGCGGGGAGGGCTGGTCGCCCATGAATGCCTTCTGGATCTCCGGAGCTTCAAGGATTCCGCGGGCGTGACGGCCGAGGACGTGGCCAAACGGCTCATGGACTACGGCTTTCATGCGCCGACCCTCTCCTGGCCGGTGCCGGGGACGTTGATGATCGAGCCGACCGAAAGCGAATCCAAGGAGGAAATCGACCGGTTTGTCGACGCCATGATCCTGATCCGCGGCGAGATTCGCGACATCGAGACGGGACGATCCGACCGGGAGGACAACCCCCTGAAAAACGCGCCTCACACCGCGTTGATGATCGCTTCCGATGAATGGCGGCACCCCTATCCCCGCGAAAAGGCGGCATACCCTGCGCCCTGGACGCGGGAGCGGAAGTTCTGGCCGTTCGTGGGACGCATCGACAACGCCTATGGGGATCGAAACCTCGTTTGCTCCTGTCCTCCCTGGAGCTGATCGGGCGATTAGCGGCGCGCATGCCCGGCCCCCTCTCCTTCAGCAAGCTCGTCTTGATCGTCGACGACGACGACGGCTCGCTGGAGCTTCTGGAGTTTCTTGTGAAGTCCGAAGGCTTCATGGCGCAGGGCGCGATGGACGGCGCGACCGCCCTTGATAAAGTCAAGTCGCTCAAGCCCGACCTGGTCGTTCTCGACCTGATGCTGCCTCGTTACGGCGGCTTCGAGGTCCTCCGGCGCATGCAGCAGGATCGCGAGGCTTCGCGCATTCCCATCATTGTCGTCAGCGGCCGCTATACGGAGCCAATGACCGTGGAAGTCATCAAGCAAGAGCCCAACGTCAAGGATTTTTTCGCCAAACCCGTTCCCCAGGACCTCTTCAAGGCGGCTCTGCACCGCATCTTGCGACCTTCATGAAGCTGCTGGCGAAAGCGGCTCTTGCCGCGATAGGGATCTGGGCGCTGGCCGCCGTTGTCGTATGGGTGGACTTGGGCCTGCGCGCGCGGGAAGCCTACGCGGAGGGGCTCAAATATATCGAGTGGGACAAGCATCCCGAGATCAAGGCCGCTTATTACGACGCCGAGCTCTCGTCCCGCCAGGCCCGGCTTGATCGGGAGTTCCAAGCGGGACGCGTGGCCCCGGACGCCTACAAGGCCAAGATGTCCCTGTTGCGATTCGAGCGCGACGAACGGATCTCTGAGAGCTCTCTTAAATACGCCTACGTCTGGTTTCAAACGGGATGCGACCTCTTATCGCCGCCTCAAAGCCGCTGGGTGCGGCTCTGCTGCGGGAGGATGCCGACGACCTTGAAACGGTGGAAGACCGAGCTGAAGGTCCAGGGCGTTCCATTCGAAGACTATATGTTCGAGTAAGGACTCCAATGCGCGCCATGCTGAAGCTTGCGCTCGGGGTATTCCTCCTTCCCACCGCCGTCGCCCTCTGGTTGGAGCTTTTGCGAGCGGCCTCGGGGCTGGCGGAGGCTCAGCGAGCGGCCGCTGTCCCTTTTTTCGGGGGCTTCATGTTCTACGGGCTCCTGTGGCTTTGGAGCCGCGCCGGCCGCGGGGCGGCCGCTCGTCGCGTCTCGTCGTTTTTCCGGGGGCTTTATGTTCTCGGCCATGAAACGGCTCATGCGGCCGCGGCCTGGGCCTTCGGCGGCCATGTCTATGAGTTCAAGGCGGGGCCTAGCGGCGGCCATGTGAAGCTTTCGCGTTCCAACGCGGTCGTGGCCCTCGCGCCGTATCTGGCGCCGGTGCCGGCGCTGGCGGCGCTCCTGGCGTTCCGGATCGCCGTTTGGCTGCGTCCAGATTGGAATTCGCTCCAAGCCTTGGCGGTCCTCATGGGGATCGGACTGTCCTTTCACCTCCTTGAGACCCTCTCGGCGGTGGGGGACGTTTCCCAGCCGGACCTTCGCATGGCGGGAGGGGTGCTGTTTTCCCTCCCACTCATAGCTCTCGGCAACGCCGTCGTCGTGTTGGCCGCCCTGAAAGCCTTCTTCCCGCATTCCGTCGCTTTTATCGGCGTGCTGAAGGCCGCCGTTTTGGACGCGGCCTCCTTTTGGAAGGCCCTCGCCACGCGTTGGCGCTCTCCGTCCGCGAGAGCCAAGTAAAGTAAAATCGCGGGATGAGGCACGCTCCCCTTCGCCGCCTTCTTGTCGCGGCAAAAATAGTCCTGGGAGCTCTTCTCGGCCTCGCCGTTCTTGCGACGATCGCCTTCTTCGCGGCTTACGGCTATTTGGAGCGGATGGCGACCCCGGAACGGCTGAGGGCGACGATCACGGAGGGCCTCGGCCGCGCGCTGGGAAGGCCGGTCAAAGTCTCGGGGGCCATCGTGACCCCGCGGGGATTGAGAATTCGCGGGCTCGTTGTTTACGCGTCGGAGGGAGGGGCCCCCATTTTTCGAAGCCGATCGGCTCTCGTGACCGTGAGCGTCTCCTCCCTCCTAAGAGAGAGACGGATCCGGTTTGCGACGCTGGCGCTCGACGGGCCGGATCTCAATTGGCCCGCCGGCGGGTGGAAGCGGTCCCAGGGAGCGACGGAGAGCGGGCCTTTCACCGCGGCCTCGCAACGCCTCGCCGGCCTGCCCGTTGTATGGTCGGTGGAGCGCGTGCGCGTCGATAACGGGGCGGCCCGCTTCCAAAGCCGGGAGGGCGGCTCCGTCTTCAACATCACGAATCTTCGCTTCGTCGCGGGGCCCTTCCGGGCCTCGGGCCGTCTTCCGTTCGATTGGAGCTCCGATTTTGAATGGCGCGACGAGGGAATCCGGTTGGAGGCGGGGGGGCGGGGCAAAGGCGTCATCGACGCGCCGGCCCTCGATTGGCGGCGAATGAGCATTGAGGGCCGGGACATGGTGCTCCGTGTCGCCGGGGCGGGCGATTTCAAGGGCTCAGCCAAGCTCCAGGGGTTTCCTGACCCCGTCATCAGCCTCGAGGCCGAGTCTCCCGCATTTTCGGTCAATCTGCCTCGAGGCTGGCTCGGGAGGGCGAATCGCGCGGCTTTTCCTCCCGCCTCCTGGATCGGGCAGGCGCAGTGGCGCGACAAGGTCCTGCGCGTGGACCGTTTGACGGCGCGTTTCCCGCAGGCCCAGCTTCAAGGGAAGGGCCTTTTGGACGATTCCGGAGACACGCTTCGCTGGCGCGGGCACGCCGAAATGGAGACGGCCTCGGTCAAGAGCCTGGCGGCCCTTGTTTCGCCGCCTTTCCGCGGCATCGTGGACGGAAGCGCGCGCTTTTCCGCGACATTGATGGGGGAAGGACCTCGCTGGTCCGTCCCTTCCGCGAGCCTTGAATGGGACGGAGCCCGGCTCGCGACGCCTGATTTCGACGTCCTGCGCGCGGACGTGAAGGCGCGGTCGCAGGATCATCTGGCGACGATCGACTGGTCCGTTTCCAAGGGCACGGTCCGGTGGCTCGACGAGCTTTTCCGGGGCATCCGCGGCACGGCGGTGCTGAAAGGGCGGAGCCTTTCCGTCGAGGGGCTCCATTTCCGATGGGGAAGGGCGGCGGCGCGCTTGGCCGGCCGGCTCATGGGGCTGCCGCGGACGTCCCGGATCGCCGTGACGGGGTTGATCGACCGCCTTGATTGGGAAAAGGCGGCGTCCCTCGCCGAGCGGATCGTGGAGCATTTCGGTTCTCCTCGCGCCAATCCCTATCTGGGAGCGGGGGATGAGGATGAGGCCTGGGTCAAGGCCTTTAAATACAGCCTGCCGCGCAGCTTCCCGGCTTTGTCGGGGGATCTGCGGATTTCGAACATCGGCGGCAAGGACTTCTCGATCGATCGCGCGGCTCTCCGCTGGTCGATGGCCGGCCTGACGCCCGCCTTGCGGGCGTTGAACGGTTCTCTTGCCGCGACCCTCGGTCCCGGACGCGTCGGCGACATTAAAAGTGTCCAGGAGTCGAGCAAAATTCTTAAAATACTTTTCTTGCCTTACATCTATATGTACCGGTTGAACCATTTAGCGATCTTCAACGCCGCGACCGCGTACCCGCGCGGCTTCGCGTTCAGCCGCATCGGCGCCGATTACATCGTGCGCCGGGGACGCGTCGACAGCCGATACTTCTACGTGCAAAGCCCCGAGTTCACGGCCTTCGCCGACGGTTCGGCCGATCTGGCCAACGAGACGGTGGACTTGAGAGTCCTGACCCAGCTGACCCACTACCGGGCGCCGCTTCCCGAATATCTGGTCGACGAGGAAGGCCGGCCGGCGATTTCCTTCCGTGTCCGCGGCAATCTCAACCATCCCAACATCGACCTGGATCTCAAGAAAATGGGCGCTCACGAGGTCGAGGGGGCGATCGCCCGGGTGAAGCGAGGAGCCCGGAGCGCTTCCCGCCGCCGGTCCTCGCCATGACCGCGATGCACAAGACGGACGCCCTGGGGCTTCTTGAAGAGCACGGCGCCATCATCCCGGGGCATTTCCAGCTCTCCGGCGGCCTTCACACGCCGGTCTACATCCAGATGTCGCTCGTCCTCCAGTACCCTCACGTGGCCCGCAAAATATCGAAGGCCTTGGCGGCGAAGTTCCCGCAGCCCGTCGATGTCGTGGTGACGCCCGGGGCGGCTTCCTTGGTGCTCGGGCAGGAGCTGGCGCGCCTCAAGAAATGCCGGGCCATCTTCGCGGAACGATCGAGCGGCTCGATGGCTTTTAAGCGGGATTTTAAAATCGACCGGGGAGAGCGCGTTCTGGTCGCGGTGGATGTCCTGACGACCGGGCGCCTGACCGGGGAGCTGGCGGGCCTCGCTCTCGCCTACGGCGCGAACGTGGTGGGCGTCGGCGCCGTCGTCGACCGATCGAGCTCGGCCCTCGCGCTCGCGATGCCGGTGCGCACGCTGGTGAGCTACCCGCTCGAGGTGTATTCCCAGAATGCCTGCGCGCAGTGCCGCCTGGGCGTGCCTTTGACGGAGCTGAGCCGGATCTCCTCCGGCGGCCAAGAGGGCGAGTAGCCCGGCTTCCGGGCGCTTGTTTCGATCGCGCATGGGACCCATCGTCCTCCTTACCGATTTTGGCCTCAAAGATCCCTATGTCGGCGTCATGAAGGGCGTGATCGCGGGGATCGCCCCGCGGGCCACGGTCATCGACCTCAGCCACGGCGTTCCCCGCCACGATGTCCGGGCCGCGGCTTTCTGCCTGCGCACGAGCGCGCGATTTTTCCCGCCCGAGTCGATCTTCGTCGCCGTCGTGGATCCGGGCGTGGGCGGCGGCCGGAAAATCCTTTGGGCGCGCAGCGGAGACAGCCACTTCCTCGCTCCGGACAATGGCGCTCTCGCGTGGCTGGAGGCGTCCCCGGCGGAATTCCGAGAGGTTCTGCCGAAGCGGTCGGGGCTCGTCCAGGTCAGCACGACTTTCCACGGCCGGGACGTTTTCGCTCCGGCGGCCGCCAGGCTGTGGCAGGGCGAGCCGCCCGCGCGCTTGGGACCCTCGGTTAAGCCTTCCATCTGGCCGGAGTTCCCGACGCCCCGGCGCTCCAAGGGCCGGATCGCCGGCGAAGTGCTTTATGTGGACGGTTTCGGCAACACGGTGACCAACATGAAGTCGTCGCTTGTCGGGCCGGAAAGCCGCGTCGTCTTCCGCGGTCGGGATCTGGGGCGCCTTTTGGGAACCTATTCCGAGGCGCCGCCAAAGGGGCCTTGCGCGGTCGCCGCTTCGAGCGGCTACGTGGAGCTGGCGCTTCGCGAAGGAAGCTTCGCCGAGGAGCGCCGGGTCCGAATCGGAGAGAAAGTTGAAATCCGCGGGGCCTGAGGCGGCGAGCCTCGCTCGCGTGCGGCTTAAAGCCCGCGAGGAAGAACGGCTCCTCGCAGGGCATTTGTGGGTTTTTTCAAACGAGATTTCCGGCGTCGAAGGGGAGGCCGCGCCGGGCGCTCTCGCGCAGGTCTATTCGGCGGGGGGCC
>JAJYFI010000106.1 GCA_021790955.1 bacterium
ACTCCGCCGGAGCTGGCCGCCGACCTCGTGGACCGGGGCATCATGCTGGCGGGCGGCGGGTCCTTGTTGCGGGGCCTGCCGGAATTGCTTCGTCAGGAGACGGATCTGCCCGTTCATCGGGCGGCTGATCCCTTGAGCTGCGTCGCGATAGGAACCGGGAAGTTTCTGGAAGGTCTCGACCGCGTCAGAAACGGCGATTCCATCCCCGTCGGGGCCTACCGCGGCCGGCGTTCGTAGAACACCGATCCCCTAGACGTTTTCGGGGACGCGCCAGCCTTCCCGGCCCGCCGGCAGGGAGGCGGCAGGCAGGGTGGATTGCGGCGGAGCGCGGCTCCGCCGAGGAAGAAAAAAGCCATTGTTGTCCCAATTTCGCCAGACGCGGCTGATCCATTACACGCTCGCCGTCCTGACGGCGGCCAGCCTCGCGATCTTGTCCCTGCCGCTGGCGGCGCCGGTGCGGGCGCTGCGGGCGACCATCCATTACGTGGTCGACCCCATGGCTTATTCGGGCTTCGTGGGAGCTTCGGAGCTGACCGGGATTTCCCGCCGACTCATCGGCCTCGTGGACGCGGAAAAGGAGAACGAGATTTTAAGACGCAAGCTGGCCGAGATGGATTTGATGAGCACCCGACTGCAGGGCATGGAAAAGGAAAACGCCCGCCTTCGCGAGGAGCTCAAGCTCAAGCTCCCCGCGTCGGAGCGGGGGCTGTGGGCGCACGTGATCGAGAAGGAGCCTTTCCGTTGGTATCAGGACGTCGTGATCGACGCGGGAGAATCCCAGGGCGTGGCGCTTAACGCCCCGGTTTTCGCCCCGAGCGCCCATGGCCTCGCGGCGATCGGATCCGTCATCGAGGTCCGCCCCGAGACCTCCGACGTTCTGCTGATGACGAATTCCCTCTCCTCGGTCGCCGCCTATGTTTCCTCCGAGGCGGTGAGCGGGCTCGTGCTGGGACAAGGCGGGGCCATCCTCAAGATGCTCTACCTTCCTCCCGGTTCGAAGCCTGCCGTCGGCGAGGACGTTTACACCTCCGCCGTCAGCCCCACTTTCCCCCCTCATATGTTGATCGGGGCCGTGGCGAGGGTGCGGGAGCCGGACCCGCTTTACGGTTTCTTGAGCGCCGAGGTGGTTCCGGCCGCGGCCCCTCAGGGATTTTCGGAGGTCCTCGTCCTGGTGCGTTCGCCCGGGACGAGGAGGGGATGATGGGCCCCTTCGGTTGGCTCGCCGTGTACGGCGGGGCCCTCGTCGGCCAATGGGTGTGGGCGTCCGAATTCCCGTTTTTCGGCTATTCCCCTCAGCTCGTGCTGGTGGCGACCGTCGCTCTGGCCGCTCGGCGCGGGGCTCTCCCGGCGATGTCGGCCGGATTCCTGGGAGGGCTGCTGGGAAACGTCGGAACCCGCAGGCTCTTCGGCATCGACGCCCTGGCTTTCGTCTGGGTCGCCTACGGCGTCTGGTGGTTGTCGAAGAATGTCGACACCTCGCGCTGCATGCCTCAATGTGTCCTGACCGTCCTCATGTCATGGGGCTACGCGGCGCTAGCCTCCGCCGCGGGCCTCGTTTTCGCGGGTTCCATCCAGTGGCCTGGATGGTCCGCCTGCTTGGTCGTTCCTCTCTACAATGCCCTCGCGGCCGCGGCGTTGTTCATGGCGCTGGAGTGGGCCGAGGGGCGCCGACGATTGCGATGAAACCGTTCAGCCGCATCGAGACTCTATGGGGGATCATGAGCGTCGGCGCCGCGATCGTCGCGCTGCGGCTCTTCGATCTCCAGGTGATGGAGCACGCCGCCTACTGGGGCGCGGCGGAGCGCAACCGGGTGCAGGTGATCCATGAGACGGCGCCGCGCGGCAGGTTTTTCGACAGGAACGGCGTCCTTCTGGCCTCCAACCGGCTTTCTTTTTCTGTCGTCTACTTCCCGCGGGAGGCGGCGGCCGAGAAGGAGTTGGAGCCCCTGTCCCGGGCGCTGGCTCCCGAGCTGCGTCTGGCGCCGGGCGATATCCTGGGAAAGCTGCGGGAAGCCGAGAAGGAGAAGACGACCATCCGTCTGGCCGAGGACATCCCGCTTCGGGAGATGTTTCGGCTCTCGGAACTCAAGGTGCGCTACCCTGGGATCTATCTCGTTCGCGAGGCTCAGCGCGACTATCCCGACGGCGTTCTCGCGGGCCATCTCATCGGCTACCTGGGCAAGATGGCTCCGAGGGCGTGGCGGCATCTCAAGCGCCTGGGCTACCGCATCGACTCGCGGGTGGGGCGCTTTGGACTGGAGAAGGTCTTCGAGGACGTCTTGCGAGGACAGGACGGCGGCATCGACCTCGAGGTCGATGCCCGGGGGCGATTGCAGAGGATTTTGGGCCGGCGCGCGGGCGTTCCCGGCAACGACGTCTATCTGACGATCGACTCCAAAATCGAGAAGGCGGCCTCTGACGGGCTCGCGTCGAGCCCGACGCGGCGCGGGGCGGCCGTCGCGATCGACCCAAGAACGGGCGCCATTCTGGCTCTCGTTTCCGCCCCCGAATTCGATCCGGGCGACTTCCTCTCCGAGGAGGTGACGCCGGGAAGCGTCTCCGAGTTCGACCGCGCCATCAGCGGGACCTATCCGCCCGGCTCGACGTTCAAGATCGTGGTCGGCGCCGCCGGGCTCAACAATGACAAGTTCTCTATCAAGGACCAAGTGCTGTGCAAGGGATTTTTTGATCTTGGCCCCCAGGTCTTTCTGTGCTGGAACCATAAGGGCCACGGGCTCATCTCCTGGTACAGGGCCGTGGCGCAATCCTGCGACGTCTATTTTTACGAGATGGGCCTGCGCACGGGTCCCGGCCTCATCGAGGATTACGAACGGCGGTTCGGATTCGGCGCGAAGACGGGGTTGTCATTGCCCGGCGAGGCCGCGGGCAAACTCGCGGGGCCGGACTCCCTCCCGCGGGGACGCCGGCGATGGAGGCAGGGAGACACCGTCAATCTTTCGATCGGCCAAGGGGGTCTTCTCGCGACGCCGTTGCAGATGGCGACCATGATCGCCGCCGTCGCCCAGAGGGGGAAGCGCTGGAGGCCTTATTATACGGATCATATCGTCTATTCCGGGGAGTTGGGCACTTACCGCCAGAAGCCCCATCTTCTAGGCAAGATCGATCTCAAGTCCGAGGTGTGGGCCGATTTGGAGCAGGCCCTCGCCCTCGTCGTCTCCTCCGGGACGGGAGCGGCGGCGGCGATTCCCGGCCTTGAGGTGCGGGGCAAGACGGGAACCGCGCAGAATCCCCATGGCCGCGACCATGCCTGGTTCGTCGGCTATGCGGGGCTTCCGGGCGAGGCGGCTAGGATCGCGGTGGCCGTCCTGGTTGAAAACGGGGGGCATGGAGGGAGCGCGGCGGCCCCGATCGCCCGGGAGATGTTCCGGGCGGCGTTCCGAGATCAGACCAAATCGTCATGAGACGCGATATCGATTGGGTGTTCTGGGGCAGCCTCTTCCTGCTCGCCCTCTTCGGCCTCGCGGCGGTCGCCTCGGCGGCGAGCCCGTTGCCGCATTATGGCCAGATTCTAAGGCGGCAGATCGAGGCTCTGGCGGCCGGCTTCCTCGTTTTCGGCTTGGCATGGCGCTGGCCTTACCCGGTGTACCAGGGACAGGCCAAGCTCATTTACGCGGTTTCCTTGGCTCTTCTTGTCCTGGTCCTGGTGGTGGGAGCCTCGCATAAGGGCCATCGCTCGTGGATCGAATTTTTCCATATGACCCTTCAGCCCTCGGAGCTGGCGCGCGTCGGCTTCATCATCGTCTTGGCGGATTATCTCTCCCGAAGGGAAAAATTCATGGACCGGCCGGCCGCCGTCGGCGGCGCCGTCTTGTTGGCGATCCCCGTTCTTTTCCTCATTCTTCGGGAGCCGGACGTCTCCTCGGCCCTCACCTTCATACCGATCATCCTCGCCATGCTTTTTTGCGCCGGCGCGCGGCCGGCGCATCTGTTGGGCTTCCTTTTCTGGGGGAGCGTCTCCGGGGGCGTGATCCTTTCCTACCTTTTCTTCTCGGCCCGCTATCCCGGAGGCGAGGACGCTCCGTGGCCGGCGATTTTCTTGATGCGGGCGTTTCATCGGGTGCTGCCGTTCGCCGTCTCCTTCGCCTTGCCCTTCGCCTTGGCCGCCGGCTGGCGGCGGTTCGCCGAGTTTTTAGGGGTCAGGATTCGGCTGGCGCGGGCCATGCGCTGGGCCGCGATCGCCGCTTTCGGCTTCGTCTGCGCGGTGTCGGCCCTCCATGCGCTCAAGGACTACCAGAAAAAGCGCGTCATCGCCTATCTCGTTCCCGAATCGCACGCCTCCGGCGCCTCCTACCACTCCCAACAGTCCAAGATCGCCGTCGGCTCGGGCGGCCTGCTTGGCAAGGGGCTCTTCAGCGGCACCCAATCGCGGCTCGGCTTCCTGCCGGAGAGGCACACGGATTTCATCTACGCGGTCGTCGGCGAGGAGGCGGGATTCGTAGGGGCGATGGGGCTCTTGCTCCTCTACTTGCTGCTCATCCGGCGGATCCTGGTCGCCGCGAAAGCGGCCCCGGACCGCTTCGGCAGCCTTGTTTGCTGCGGGGTCGCGGCGATGATGGGCTTTGAATTTTTGGTGAATGCGGGCATGTGCGTCGGCTTAAACCCCGTGGCGGGGCTGCCGTTGCCGCTCGTGTCGTACGGAGGCTCGAGCCTCCTAGCGACCTTTTGGGCGCTGGGAATCGTAGCCAACGTGTATTCTCGAAGACTGCGAATGGAATTTTAGAACCGACAAGGGGGTATGATGCCAGAACAGGACAAGCCTAGCGAATCCGCCGAGGCGCAGGGCAGCCCGGAGCAGCCGCCCAAATCGACGCCGCCAGAGGAGCCTTCTCAGGCGCCGCCGCACGGGGGGATGCCGGCCCGGGACGAAGAATCGCACCAGGAGAAACGCGCGCGGGGCTTCCGGTCGTCGCGGCGGGGGCGGCGCGGCCGCGGCGGGGGGCACGGCAATTCCGGCCACGGTCACGGCCATCACCAAGCCCACGCCCAAAGCCATCATGCTCATGCCCAGCCTCTTTCCCAACCGCAGCCGTCTCCGGCGGCGCCGCGCCGCGGCGCCAAGCCCGCCAAGAGGGAGATCCTCGCCGCCACCAACTTCGAGGAGACGCGCGTCGCCCTCCTCGAGGACGGGCGGCTGGCGGAGCTTTTCTGGGAGCGCAAAAGCGAGGAGTCGATCGTCGGCAACATCTACAAGGGGACGGTCGAGAACGTCCTGCCGGGAATTTCCTCGGCTTTCGTCAACATCGGCTACGAAAAGAACGCCTATCTCTACATCTCGGACGTCATCGGCGAACGCAACGCGCCCATCGACGCCCGGCTCAAAAGAGGACGGCACATCATGGTGCAGGTGGCCAAGGAGGCGATCGGCACCAAGGGCATGAAGGTGAGCATGGACATTGCCCTTCCCGGCAAATACCTGATCCTGACGCCCTTCAGCGACTTCGTCGGCGTCTCCCGCTCGATCGAGGACCCCGCCCAGCGCGAGCGTTTGGGCGTGATGGCCCAAAGCCTCGCGTCGAAGGACTTGGGAGGCCGAGGGCTCATCATACGCACGGAGGCCGAGGGCGCCGCTCCGGAGGAACTCGAACGGGAGTTGCAGTACCTGCTCTCCCTTTGGAAAACGATCGAGGAAAAATTCGAGTCCAACCAGGCTCCGGCTCTTCTTTACAAGGATCTGGATCTCGCCGTCCAAATCGCCAGGGACGTCCTTTCGGACGACATCCTGGTCTACATGCTCGACGACAGGGCGAGCCATCAGAACGTCCTGGACTTCCTGGATCGCACCTCGCCCGAGCTCAAAAGCCGGGTGCGGCTCTACGAGGGCAAAACCCCCATCTTCAAGGCCTACCGCATCGAAGAGGAGATCGAGAAGCTCCGGCAGATCAAGGTGGAGCTCGAAAGCGGCGGATCGATCATCATCCAGGAGGCCGAATCCCTCTGCGCGATCGACGTCAATACGGGGCGATTCACCGGCTCCCGCTCGCAGGAGGAGACGGTCACGCTGACGAACGTCGAGGCGGCCCAGGAGATCGCCCACCAGCTGCGGCTTCGCAACATCGGCGGCATCATCGTCGTGGATTTCATCGACATGAAAAAGGCCGCGAACCGCAATAAGGTGATGGAGGCCTTCGCGCAGGCGCTTAAGAACGACCGCGCCAAGGTCCGCATCCTGCCGATCACCCGCTTGGGCTTAATCGAGCTGACCCGCGAACGCAAGCGCGAATCGACGGTTTCCTTCATGACCGAGGAATGCCCCCAGTGCA
>JAJYFI010000107.1 GCA_021790955.1 bacterium
AAACGCTTTTGGACGCGTCGATCCAGGGCATGCAGAAGCTCTACGCCGACAAGGGTCACCTCTTCGTCCAGATCCAGCCGGGGATGAGCATCAGCCCCGCCACGGGGCTCGTGGACATCACCTTCATGATCTCCGAGGGGCCGCTTCTTTACGTCGGGGCGGTCAACATCAAGGGGAACCACGCGACGAAGACCTATGTCTTGAAGCGCGAATCTCTCCTGAAGCCCGGCGACGTCTTCAACGAGAGCCTGGCGGAGCGCTCGAAGACCGACATGATGAACCTGGGCTACCTCGACGGCGTGACCATCCAGACGACTCCGAGCAAGACCGACCCCGACATGATCGACCTCACCTACGTCGTCCAGGAGGGCAAGCCCGGCTCCCTGACGGCGGGGGCGGCCTACTCCTCGCTCCAGGGTCTTTACGGGACGCTCGGCATCACGGATATGAACTTCCTCGGCCGGGCGCAGAAGCTCTCGGCCAACTTCTCCTACGGCGCCCGCGTCCTCAACTACTCGTTGTCGTGGTCCGAGCCATGGATCGACAATCGTTGGCCGGCGACCTTGGGGCTTTCCGCCTATGACACCATGAACATCAGCCCCTTCGGGGTCGCCGGGGCCTCGTCGATCAACGCCTATACCTTGTATAACAGGGGAGGCTCGATCTCGGTGACGCCGCGGTTTTTCGACAACCTCTATTCGGCGAGTTTCGCCTACAGTTTTTCGCGCATGACGATCGAGAACGTCCAGAGCCCGTTCACGAGCGAACTGACCCCGGGCACGAGCGATTATTCCACGTTTTCGATCTCCCTGGCACGCGACTCGCGGGACTATATATACTATCCCACGAGAGGCTCTCTCAACTCCTACGGCGTCACCGTCGCGGGAGGCCCCTTCGGCGGGGACATCAACTACATCGAGCAGAAGTTCCACGACTCCTTCGACTACACCCTCGCGACGATCTACCACCGGGCGCTGGTGCTTACCTCGGCCAACCGGTTCGCCTTCATGACGCCGTTCGGGGCCACGACGTCGATCCCCGTCTACAACAGGTATTTTCTGGGGACCGACCAGGACATGCGCGGCTACCAGGTCGACCAGGTCGGCGCGCCGGACGGCGGCACCGTCAAGGAGATCTACACGGAACAGCTTAATTTCCCGCTGGCGATGAGCGGGCAGCGCCCTCTCGTCGCGGGGCACGTGTTCTTCGACATCGGCAACGCCTGGAGCGCTCTCAACCAGGTCAGCCTCCAAACCGGGACGGGCCCCAACGACTTGGAGACCGACGCCGGCATCGGCTTCAAGTTCGTCTCGCCGTCCTTCCCCATCCAGCTCGACTGGGCCTGGGGATTCGACCATACGCCGGGCGTCAAGAAATACCAGATTAATTTCGGGATGGGGAATCTGTTCTGATGGAAAAACCGGTGACACCATACCGATTTCGGACCTTTAGGTCAGACAATCAGTATGGTGTCACCAGTTTTTTCCTACGCCGTGGCGTGGCCGCTTTGGCCGCCGTCGCCGCCTTGGCCGCCAGCGCCGCGGCGATCGAGATTTCCCTCGAGGAGAACAAGGCCGGACAGGGGCTCTTGGGCTACGTCGACATGCGCCGGGTCTTCAACGCCTTCCCGGAGACGATCCACGCGAAGGAATCCTTCGACGAGATCGTGGAGGCGACGGAGGAGAAGATCAACGTCAAACGCGCGGAGATCCTGCGCCTGCGCAACTCGATCGACGAACTGCGCATCGAGCGCGATTTCATCGTCAAGAAGATGCCCTTGCGCGCCGGTTCCCATGCCGCCTCCCCGCGTCCGTCCGCCCCGCCGGTTCCCCCGCCGTCGGCGGCCCCCGCCGCCAAGGCCGTCGCCGCGGCGCCGCAGGTTTCCACCGGACCCATGGCCGCCGCGCTGCCCGGGATCGGGGTGTCATCCGCAGCCGCCCGCGCGTCGCCGCCGGCGGTCCAGGCCGCGACCCAAGCCGTCGTCGCGGCGTCGCCGCCGGCGCCTGCCGTCAACGGCGCCGCGAACGCCGCGCTCGTTTCCACTTCCCCGGTCGCCGCGTCATCGGCGCCCGCGTCCGGCCGCGCCGCGCCTCCGGGGGCTCCCGAGGATCCTGCCTTGGCCAAGATCGACAAGGATCTCCAGGATAAAACGCTGCAGCTGGCCCGGATGGAGGCCGATTTCAAGGAAAGCGAGGCGAAGGCCGAGGAGAATCTTCTGAAGCTCGAGAAGCGCAAGACGGAGATCATCCTGGGCAACATCTACAAGATCCTGCGCGACGTCGCCAGGGAAAACGGCGTCACGATCGTCGTGGACAAAAGCCAGATTCTCTACGGCCACCGGGGGGTCGACTTGACCGACAAGCTCATCGCCAGGCTGAGGAAAAAGAAATGACGACGCCGCGTCCGCCGTTTCAAAAGACCGTCTCCGAATTGGCCAGGCTCGTGGGCGGGAAGGCCGAGGGCGACTTGTCCTACGTCCTGACCGGCGTCGCGGCCCTTCAGGAAGCGGGGGCGCGGGACGTCTCGTTTTTCGGCAACCCCAAATACGCCGAGGCGGCCGCGAACTCGGGGGCGGGCTGCCTCCTCCTTCCGGAGAACGGCCGGCCCCTCAAGGTTCGCTCCTCCAACCTCATCTACGTCGACGACCCGCAGCGCGCCTTCGGCCGGATTCTGGATCTCATCGACGAGGCGCGGCCCAAGCCCGCCGCGGGCGTCGGTCCCAGGGCCAGCGTCCATCCGGCCGCGCGGGTCGACGCCAAGGCGTCGGTCGGCGACTTCGCCGTCGTCGAGGAGGGCGCGTCGGTCGAGGGGGGAGCCGTGATAGGGGCCCAGTGCTATGTGGGGCCCGGCGCGCGGGTGGGCCGGGACAGCCGGCTTTATCCCGGCGTCGTCTTGTACCACGACTGCCTGGTCGGGGAGCGCGTGGTCATCCACGCCGGGACCGTGATCGGCGCCGACGGCTTCGGCTTTTCCACCGACAAGAAGACGGGACGGCATCGCAAGATTCCCCAAATCGGGAACGTCGTCATCGAGGACGACGTCGAGATCGGCGCCAACGTCACGATCGATCGGGCGACCATCGGGTCGACGGTGATCGGCGCCGGGACTAAGATAGACAACCTGGTCCAAATCGGGCACAATGTCAAGACGGGCCGCGACTGCCTTTTGGTCGCCCAGTCGGGCGTCTCCGGTTCGAGCCATCTCGGGGCCAGGGTGATCCTGGCGGGGCAAGCCGGGGTCGCCGGACACCTCAAGCTCGGCGACGGCGTCATCGTCATGGCCCAGTCGGGCGTCATGAACGATGTCGACAAAGGAAGAGCGATCTTCGGGTCTCCCGCGAGGCCCCGCATGGAAGCCATGAAGCTTCAGGCCCTCTATGGGCGCCTTCCCGAGCTTTTCGACGCGTTGAAGGCCCTCCGGGAGAAGCTGGGCCTTAAGGGTTCGTGACGAAATCATGAGACCGGAGCCCCAGAGCACCGTCAAGACCGAGTTCGTCCTCGAAGGCGTCGGGCTGCACACGGGCTGCTCCTCCAAGATAAGCTTCCGGCCCGCGCCGCCCAACGCGGGCCTGCGGTTTTTCCGCGCGGACCTTCCGGGCTCGCCCATGGTGCCCGCCCGTCTGCCCTTCGTCGTCGCGACCGTGCGCGGAACGAACCTGGGGCTGGGCGAGGCTAAAATCCACACGGTCGAGCACGTCCTCTCGGCCATGACCGGCGCGGGGGTCGACAACGCCGACATCCTCGTCTGGGGCCCGGAGCCCCCGATCATGGATGGATCCGCCATGCCCTTTATCCGGGGCATCCTGCGGGCGGGCCTCGAGCATTCCCCGGACCATCCCAAGCGTCTGCTCCGGCTAGGCCGGGAGTTCCGCTACGAGGACGGCATCGCAAGCTATCGCGCCGTCCCCGACGACCGCTTCGTCGTCCGCGCGACGCTCAAGCACGACCATCCGATGCTCCGGCATCAGGCTTTTGAGCTCGAGGTCGACTTCGATTCCTACATGGCCGAGATCGCGGGGGCCCGAACGTTTTGCTTCGAGCACGAGATCGCCCATCTCAAGTCCCAAGGCCTCGCCCAGGGGGGAGCCCTCGACAACGCGATCGTCATCGGCAAGGACCGGTATCTCACGGGCCCGGGAGGGCTGCGCTACCCCGACGAGTTCGTCCGCCACAAGATCCTGGATCTCGTCGGAGACCTGACCCTGATCGGGCGGCCGCTTCTCAAGATGCGGGTGGAGGCCGAATGCCTGGGCCACGCCCACAATATCGAGTTCGCCAAACGCCTCAACGAGGCGGCCAAGTCGTCGCGCAAGAACGTGGAGGTGTCATGAACGAAGCGTCATCCGCCGCACCCGCCGCGCCCTTAAAACCCGCGCGCACGCTCGGGATCAAGGAGATCCGCAAGTCGATCCCCCATCGCTTTCCCTTCCTGCTCGTCGACAAAGTCGAGATCCTCGAGGAGGACAAAAAGGCCGTCGGCACGAAGTGCGTGACGATCAACGAGCCTTTCTTCAACGGCCATTTTCCCGAGCATCCGGTGATGCCGGGGGTGCTCATCCTGGAGGCCCTGGCGCAGACGGCCGCCACGATGCTCCTGTCGAAGCCCGAATACGCGGGGAAGATCGCCTATTTCATGGGGATCGACGCGGCCAAGTTCCGCAGCCCCGTTTTTCCCGGGACCGTGCTCAAGCTCGAGGTCGAGGTGCTCCGCCTGGGCCGGGCCGGAAAGTTCCGCGGCCGGGCGTTCGCCGACGGGACGCTGGCGGCCGAGGGCGAAATGACCTTCGCGGTGGTGGAGGCCTGAGATGAGCGGCGCCAAGGTCGCCGTCCGGGCGCCGGAGCGCCCGTCGATCCATCCCACGGCCGTCGTCGACGCGACGGCGGCCGTTCACCCCACGGCCCTCGTCGGCCCCTACGCCGTGATCGGCCCCGAGACGACGATCGGCCCCGAGACGACGGTCGGCGCCCACGCGGTCGTGGAATACGCGACGCTGGGGCGCGGCAACCAGATCTTTCCGGGAGCCTTCGTCGGCGGCGCGCCCCAGGACTTGAAATACAAGGGGGAAAAGACCCGCCTCGTCATGGGAGACGGGAACGCCGTGCGCGAGGCCGCGACCTTGAATCGCGGCAGCCACGCGACGGGCGAGACGCGCATCGGGAGCGGCTGCCTCTTCATGGCGTATTCCCACGTGGCCCACGACTGCCGCGTCGGCGACCGCGTCATCCTCGCCAACGGCACCGCGCTCGCGGGGCACGTGGAGGTGGGGGAGGGGGCGGTCATCTCGGGGATGGTGGGCATCCATCAGTACGTGCGCATCGGCTCCTTCGCCATGATCAGCGGCGGCTCCATGATCGGCCAGGACGTGCCTCCCTATTGCATCTGCCAGGGCGACCGGGCCACGCTGCGCGGGATCAACGTCACGGGCCTTCGCCGCGGAGGTTTCTCGCGGGAGGAAACCCTTGAGATCCGCCGCGCCTACCGCACGCTTTTTCTTTCCGGGCTGCCGCTCAAGGAGGCGCTGGCCGATCTGCGCCGGGGCCGTCCGGGCCCCAGGATCGCGGCTCTGGCCGATTTCATCGAGGCCTCCAAGCGCGGCGTGACGAGGCCCGCTCCGCGCCCCGGCTCCCCTCTTCTCGACGACGAGCAGGGCGAGGAATAGACAAAGGATTTTCGGCTCGCCGGGGCAATGAAAGTCGCTCTGATTCTCTGCCCCTTTTGGGATGCCGAGTTCGCGGTCTATTCTTTAGCCTCTCTGTCGGCGCAATTGCGTGGACGCGGCCATGAAGTTGTGATTTTGGATCTCAACGCCACGCTAATGCATCTCGACAACTTTCGTGGGGAAAGAACTCTAAGTTGGAGCGAGCCCAACCCTGAAATGCTTCGCTTGTCAGAGAGGTTCTTGGCTGAGGTTTTTATGCCCAGTTATCGGCCCTTTTTGGAGGAGGCAATCGACTCCCTCCTTTCGCAAGGAGTCCGCATGGCGGCCTTCTCGGTGACTTGTAATAATAAAATCTTGTCTAGTTTTTGCGCCCAACTATTTAAAACCCGCGATCGCAGCGTCATCACTGTTTTCGGTGGTCCGCAGTGTCTGACATTAGACGAGTGCATTTCGCATCTGCGAGGAACGGGCGTCGATGCGGTCGTTTATGGAGAAGCCGACAGATCATTTCCCGATTTCGTGGATACCGTTGAGCGCCACGGCAGTCCTCGTCCCCTGCCGGGGATTCTTCTTGGGAATGATCCTGCGACTTGGAAAACGGGGCCAGGGGAAGTGGT
>JAJYFI010000108.1 GCA_021790955.1 bacterium
GCGGCGGCGTTGCAGGAATTCCTTACCGTGAAATCGGACGACGTCACGGGGCGCACCAAGATGTACGAGGCCATCATCAAGAGCGACCCGCCGGCGCAGCCAGGGGTTCCGGAGTCCTTCAAGGTTCTCGTCAAGGAGCTCCAGGCTCTGGGTCTCAACGTGGACCTTTTAAAGCTGGGCCGTGAAAACGGAACCGAAGGCGCGGCCGGCGGGGTTAAGGAAACCCCGAAGAAGCGGCCGGCGGCCAAGGCGGGCAAGGAATAACCATGAGCTTTGTTTTGACTCCCGAGCATCGCTTGTCGCTGGGCGGCAAGAAAAAGAAAAAGCAGGAGCAGCTCGACTTCCTCAACTTCGACGCGATCCGGCTGTCGATCGCGAGCCCCGAGCAGATCCTGGCCTGGTCTCATGGAGAGGTCAAAAAGCCGGAAACGATCAATTATCGAACCCTGAAGCCGGAGCGGGACGGCCTTTTCTGCGAGAGAATTTTCGGACCCGTCCGGGATTATGAATGCGCCTGCGGCAAGTACCGCTGGATCAAATTCCGCGGCATCGTGTGCGACCGCTGCGGCGTCGAGGTGACGGAGGCCAAGGTCCGCCGCGAGCGCATGGGGCATATCGAGCTCGCCGTTCCCGTCGCCCACATCTGGTTCCTTAAGAAGACGCCGTCGCGCATCGGCGTCATTCTCGACATGAAGACGATCGACATCGAGCGAGTGGTTTATTATTCGATGTACGTCGTCCTCGAGGACGTCTACGACGCCTCCAAGCGGCTCATCTTCAAGGCGAAGGATTTGCTGAGCGAGGAGGAGGTCCGCAAGGCCCGGGCGGAGTATCGCACGAGGCTTAAGGTGGATATCGGCGCCGGCGCCATCCGCACGCTTCTTTCGGGGATCGACCCCAAAACCGAGTCCGCCGCGATCCTTGAGAAGCTGCCCCAGGTGGTTTCGGAGACCGAGAGGGCCTCTCTGGTCCGCCGCCTGCGCATCCTGCAGGGCTTCGTCGAGATGGGCCAGCGCCCCGAGTGGATGATCCTCACGGCGCTGCCGGTGCTGCCTCCCGAGCTGCGGCCTCTGGTCCCCCTCGAGGGGGGGCGGTTCACGACCTCGGATCTCAACGATCTTTACCGGCGCATCATCAACCGCAATAACCGCCTCAAGCACATCGAGGCTCTGCGGGCGCCGGACGTCATGATTTTCAACGAGAAGAGGCTTCTCCAGGAGGCCGTGGACTCGCTGTTTGAAAACGGCGCCCGGGGGCGGGTCGTCGTCGGCGCCGGCAACCGCCCGTTGAAGTCCCTCTCCGACATCCTCAAGGGCAAGCAAGGGCGCTTCCGTCAGAACCTGCTTGGCAAGCGCGTCGACTATTCGGGCCGGTCGGTCATCGTCGTCGGCCCCAACCTGAAGCTCAACCAGTGCGGCCTCCCCAAGGAGATGGCGCTGGAGCTCTTCAAGCCCTTCATCCTGCGCGAGCTCATGAAGATGGACGGTTTGACGCTCAAGGCCGCCAAGCGCATGCTGGAGAAGACCCGTCCCGAGATCTGGGACATCCTCGAGTACGTCACCAAGGACCACGTCGTCCTTTTGAATCGCGCTCCCACCCTGCACCGCTTGGGCATCCAGGCTTTCGAGCCGGTCCTTATCGAGGGCAAGGCGATCCAGCTGCATCCGCTGACCTGCGCCGCGTTCAACGCCGACTTCGACGGCGACCAGATGGCGGTGCACGTGCCGCTCTCCCAGGAGGCTCAGCTCGAGGCGCGGATGTTCATGATGGCCACCAACAACATCCTCTCGCCGGCGTCCGGGCGCCCCATCGCCGTGCCGTCTCATGACATGGTCGTCGGCATCAACTACATCACGCGCGAGAAGCGCGGCGAGAAGGGCGAGGGGATGGTCTTCGCCGACGTCGGCGACGTGACCGCCGCCTACCACGCCGGCCGCGTGGGCCTGCATGCCCGCGTCAAGGTGCGCGGCATCAACGCCTTGCGGGAGCCGGGGTGGGACGGGAAGGAGCATGTGCCGCCGTCTCAGTGGAAGGACTACACGACGCCGGGCCGCGTCCTCTTCAATGACATTCTTCCCGAGGAGTTCCGTTTCGTCAACGCCGTGCTCGGCAAGAAGGATCTCTCCCAGCTCGTCGAACGCTGCTATCGGATGCTCGGGCACTACCGCACCGTGAAGTTCCTGGATGCCGTCAAGGCCATGGGCTTTCGCTTCGCGGCCCTCTCGGGGCTCACCATCTCGGTGTCGGACATGCATATCCCTCAAATCAAGAAAGACCTCGTGGCGCAGGCGCGCAAGAAGGTCAAGGAAGTCGAGGGGCAGTGGAAAAACGGCGTCATCACGGAGTCGGAGCGCTACAACAAGATCATCGACCTCTGGACCCATGTGACGGACCGGATCGCCGACGTCATGTTCGACGACATGAAGAAGGAGGAGAAGGAAACCTACAGCGAGTCCCGGGCGCGATTCAACTCCATCTACCTGATGGCCGAGTCGGGCGCGCGCGGAAGCCGCCAGCAGGTGCGCCAGCTCGCGGGGATGCGCGGCCTTATGGCGCGCCCTCAAAAGAAGCTCACCGGCGCGGTGGGCGAAATCATCGAGCAGCCCATCATCTCGAATTTCCGGGAAGGCTTGAGCGTCCTGGAGTATTTCATCTCGACGCACGGCGGCCGCAAGGGATTGGCCGACACGGCCCTGAAGACCGCGGACGCCGGCTATCTGACGCGGCGGCTCGTCGACGCGACGCACGACCTCGTCGTGACCGAGGAGGATTGCGGCACGATCAATGGGATTCGGCTTGGCGACCTCGTGGCCGGAGACGAGGTCATCGAGGCCTTGGACGAGCGCATCCTGGGACGCGTGGTCCTCGAGGACGTCGTCGCGCCCGGAACGGACAAGCAGCCGGGGGAGACGATTTTGAAGGCGGGCGAGCTCGGCACGGCCGAGGCGGCCGCCCGCATCCGCAAGGCCGGCATCTCGACGATCCGCGTGCGCTCGGTGCTGACCTGCGAGTCGCGCCAGGGCGTTTGCGCCAAGTGCTTCGGCGTCAACAACGCCATCGGCCGCCTAGTGGAGCCGGGAGAGGCCGTCGGCATCGTCGCGGCCCAGTCGATCGGGGAGCCCGGCACGCAGCTCACCCTTCGGACCTTCCATATCGGAGGAACGGCCGCGCGCGTGACCAAGCGTTCGCAGATCGCCGCGGGCCGCGCGGGAACGGTTTCGTTCCACAACATGAAGACGGTCAAGAACCGCGACGGCCAGATCATCTGCGTCGCGCGCACGGCCTATCTGCGGGTCGCGAGCAAGGAGCCGGCGGGCGTCGAGGAGAACAAGGTCCCTTATGGCGCCCGCTTGAAGATCGCCGACGGCGCTTCGGTCGCCGCCGGGGACCTTCTGGCCGAGTGGGATCCTTACGCCATGCCGATCGTCACCGAGCAGGCGGGCGTCGCCAAGCTCGTGGATGTGCGGGAGGGCGTGACGCTCCACGAGGAGCGCAACAAGATCACGGGCATCATCGAGCGCCGCATCATCGAGCAGGAGAGCCGGCGAGCCGAGAAGGGCTCGGCCAAGCGGCTCAACCCCCGCGTGATCGTCGAGGAAGGCGGCTCGGTCGCCGCCCAGTACCCGCTTCCGTCCGACACGATTTTGTTCGTCGATAACGGCCAGAGCGTCAAGCCCGGCGACATCCTCGCCAAAATTCCCCAGGAGGTCACGAAGTCCAAGGACATCACGGGGGGCTTGCCCCGGGTGTCGGAGCTCTTCGAGGCGCGCCGGCCCAAGTCGCCGGCCGTCATCTCGGAGATTGAGGGGATTGTCTCTCTCGGCGTCGGCGCCAAGGGCCTTGTCCAGGTCTCGGTGCGCAACCAGGAAACCGATATCGTGCGCGAGTACCTCATTCCCCAGGGCAAGCACTTGGTCGTCTATGAGGGCGACCAAGTCGGCGTGGGGGAGGCTCTCACGGACGGCGCGGTCGATCCCCATGACATCTTGCGGGTGAAGGGCATCAAGGAAGTCCAGGAGTTCCTTCTCAACGCGATCCAGGAGGTCTATCGCCTCCAGGGCGTCGGCATCTCGGACCGCCATATTGAGTGCATCGTCCGGCAGATGCTGCAGAACGTTCGCATCTCGAACTCCGGAGACACGCCTTTCCTCAAGGGAGAGATCGTCAACCGCTTCGTTTTCGCCGCCATCAACCGCGACGTCAAGGGGAAGGAGGGCAAGGAGGCGCAGGCCGACCCGGTCCTCCTTGGCATCACGAAAGCCGCTCTGGCGTCGAACTCATTCATCTCCTCGGCGAGCTTCCAGGAGACGACCCGGGTGCTGACGGACGCCGCGAGCTCGGGCAAGATCGACTACCTCAAGGGCTTGAAGGAAAACGTCATCATCGGGCATGTGATTCCGGCCGGCACCGGGCTTGAGGCCCGGCGCATGGCCTTGGGCGCCAAGACGGGCGGGGCCGAGGGGCTCCCATCCGCGGCGCAGCTTTTGGCGGAGGTGGGAAATGCCGACCGTTAATCAGCTTATCCGCGGCGGGCGCACCCGCGCGCGAGGGCGCACGAAGGCTCCGGCCTTGAGAGGCTGCCCTCAGCGTCGCGGCGTCTGCACGCGCGTTTCGACGACGACGCCGAAAAAGCCGAACTCGGCTCTTCGCAAGATCGCCCGCGTCAAGCTCACGACCGGGACCGAGGTCACGGCGTATATTCCCGGCGTGGGGCACAATCTGCAGGAGCACTCGATTGTCCTCATCCGCGGCGGCCGCGTGAAGGACTTGCCCGGAGTCAGGTATCACATGATCCGAGGCGTTCTCGACGCCTCCGGGGTGGAGGGCCGCCGGCAGGGGCGGTCGCTCTACGGGGCCAAGCGCCCGAAGGAGGCCGCGAAGGCGGCGTGACGAGGCGATGAAAGGAGCCAAGGGAGGCGAGCGACATGCCGCGTAGGGGATTAAGGCCGAGGGAGCGCCGGGGATTTCCGGCGGCGGACTTCAAGTACCAGTCCCAACTGGTCTCCCGGTTCATCAACAAGATCAATTTCCAGGGGAAAAAGTCCACCGCCGAGCGGGTCGTTTACGACGCGATGTCGCTCATGGGGGAGAAATCGGGGCAAGAACCCTTGACCGTCTTCACCCAGGCGATCGAAAACGTCCGCCCCCTTCTCGAGGTCAAGGCCCGCCGCGTCGGCGGCGCGACCTATCAGGTGCCGATGGAGGTTCGCCCGGACCGCTCGGCCACTCTGGCCATGCGCTGGATCATCGACGCCGCCCGGGATAAGGCCGGCCGGCCGATGGCGCAGCGCC
This sequence comes from bacterium, assembly GCA_021790955.1. Lineage (GTDB taxonomy): Bacteria > Elusimicrobiota > Elusimicrobia > UBA1565 > UBA9628 > JAJZAK01. The sequence goes on from JAJYFI010000108.1 coordinate 5,293, forward strand.
TCGCCGAGGAATTGCTGTCCGCTTTTAAAAAGGAAGGAACCGCGTTTAAGAAGCGCGAGGATACCCACAAGATGGCCGAGGCCAACCGCGCCTTCGCCCATTACCGGTGGTGACAAGCTGATGCCAAGAGAATTTCCGCTGGAGAAGGTGCGCAATATCGGCATCATCGCGCACATCGACGCCGGCAAAACGACCACCACGGAGCGCATCCTCTACTACACGGGACGCATTCACAAGATCGGCGAAGTCCATGAGGGTTCGACGACGACCGACTGGATGCCCCAGGAGCGGGAGCGCGGCATCACGATCACGGCGGCCGCGACCTACTGCAAGTGGCGGGACTGCCAGGTCAACATCATCGACACCCCGGGCCATGTGGATTTCACGGCGGAGGTCGAGAGAAGCCTGCGCGTTCTCGACGGAGCCGTCACCGTCTTCGACGGCGTTCAGGGCGTCGAGCCCCAGTCGGAGACCGTCTGGCGCCAGGCGGACAAGTATCACGTTCCCCGCATCGCCTATATCAACAAGATGGACCGCATCGGGGCCGATTTCTACATGTCGTACCAGTCGATCATCAAGATGCTCGGGGCCAACGCCTGCCCCATCCAGCTGCCCATCGGGGCCGAGGCGGGGTTCAAGGGCCTTATCGACCTTATCGAGATGAAGGCCTTGATCTGGCTCGGCGAGGAGTTGGGAGCCAAGTGGGAGATCGTGGACATTCCGGCCGACATGCAGGACAGGGCCAAGGAATATCGCGAGAAGATGATCGAGAAGGCGGTGGAGTTCGACGACGCCGCGATGGAGCGCTATCTCGAAGGCCAGCACGATTTTAAGCCCGAGGAAATCCGCCGGATGCTGCGCAAGGGCGTCCTTTCCTGCAGGATCTTTCCGGTTCTTTCCGGGTCCTCTTATAAA
>JAJYFI010000109.1 GCA_021790955.1 bacterium
ATCGCCAGGTAGGAAAAGGCGAGGCCCAGCCGGCAGGCGTAATCCCATTTGCTCTCCCGGCCCTCCGAGGCGTAGGCCATGGAGCCGGAGGCGTCGAAGAGGGCGTAAAAGGCCATCATCGACTCCGCCTGGCGCTCGCGCACGAAGTAACGGTCCGTTCGGGCGAAGACCTTCCAGTCCAGCCGCCGCAAATCGTCCCCCGGAGCGTAGGCCCGGTATTCCGCGAACTCCTGGGAAGAGCCCTTGAGGGAGCTCGTGCGGGCGCCGGCCGGAAGCCCCTCGACGCGCGGCCGCTTCAGGCGCAGGCTCAGCCGCCGGAGCTTCGCGAGGGCGAGCGCATCCAGGTACTTCACGGCTCGCCTAATCGTTCTTGAGGAGGATCTCGATGATTTCGGCGGGCGTGACGCCCTCGGCCTGACCCTCGAAATTGAGGATGACGCGGTGGCGCAGCACCGGCGCGGCGACGGCCCGCACGTCCTCGATCGAGACCGCGACGCGCCCCGACAAAAGGGCTCGGGCCTTGGCGGCCAACATCAAAGCCTGAGTCGCCCGCGGGCCCGCCCCCCAGGCGACGCGGCCCTTGACGGCCTCCGGCGCCTCGGGATCGGAGGGACGGGTGCGGCGGGCCAGGCGAACGGCGTAGCCCACGGTCGACTCGGCCGCCGGCACTCGCAGGACGAGATTCCTGAATTCCAGCACCTCCGCGTCGTTCAGCACGCCGGGAGGCCGCGAACCGCGCGGCCCCGTCGTCTCCGCCGCGATCCGCCGCTCCTCGGCCTCGGACGGGTAGCCGATGTCGATCTTCATGAGGAAGCGGTCCAGCTGGGCCTCGGGAAGGGGGTAGGTTCCTTCCTGCTCGATCGGATTCTGCGTCGCCATGACGAAAAAAGGCTTGGGAAGCGGCCACGTCGTCCCGGCGACGGTGACCTGCTCCTCCTGCATGGCCTGAAGAAGGGCGGCCTGGGTCTTTGGCGGCGTGCGGTTGATTTCGTCGGCGAGGACCATGTTCGCGAAAACCGGCCCCTGGATGAAGCGAAAGGAGCGCGCCCGCGTCGCGGGATTTTCCTCGAGGACTTCGGAGCCGGTGATGTCCGCCGGCATCAGGTCCGGCGTGAACTGGATGCGCGAAAATTGCAGCTTCAGAAGCTGCGAGAGGGTCGAGACCATGAGGGTCTTGGCGAGGCCGGGAACGCCCTCCAAAAGGCAATGCCCTCCGGCGAAAAGGGCGATGAGGATCTGCTCGACGGCCTCGTCCTGGCCGATGATGACCGAGTGGATCCCTTCCAGAACGCGACTTTTGGCGTCGAGAAAGCGCGCCGCCATCTCGTGGTCCGCAAGAGGAGGGCGCTCGACGGTGGCCATGGAGGTATAGACTACCAAAAAGGCGGCGGCCGTCCATTTCCCGCGCCTTGGAAACGACCCCTGTGGCGATTGGAGATTTTCCCGCCAAATTCCAGCATTAGTGGATTCACGCCGTTAGAGCCCCAGCTTCTCGCGCAGCTTCGCGAGCTGCTCCTTCTGCTTCGCAGGTGTCATCTTCGCGATGTTCCGGAGCTTCCATTGCACGGCCGGCAATCGCTCAACGCCTTCGAGGCCCAGGAGCTTCCAGTCGGGCTTGCCTTCTTTGAGCGAGAGAAGGAATTTCTTCTCGTCCGCCCCGAGGTCGGCCTTGATCCGCACGATCAGCCGCTCCCTGGCATCGACGAGCGCTTCGTAATCCACCGGCTCATCGGTCATGTCCTTGAACTCCGCCTCGTAGGCGGCCCGCACGTCCTTGCGCGTCGGGTCGATGAGCTCGTGCATCGGACGGTCATGGCTGATCAGGTGGAGCAGGAAGTTCTTCCTGATCCCGGGCGTCAGTCCCGGCCCTTCGAGCAGATGCTTGACGTCGAAGAGATCGCGCGGGTGCTGCCGGTCGAGAGCGGCGCAAACCTTGCCGCCAAAGAGCGCCGCTTCGGAGAGCGTCCGGACCTTCGCGGCGGCTTCGAAGGTTTCGCGCGCCTTCTTCGAAAGATCGCGCCTGACCACTCCATCGAGCGCGCCCCGGATCACGGTATTGGGCTCGATCTTCACCTCGCCGGACGGAGCGCGGACCACGAGCTTGAGGACGAAGCCGGCGTTCCTGCTTTCGTGGACTTTGAAATCGCGGAAGGACTTCTCGATCAAGTTCTTGATGCGCACGAGCGCGTCGCTGATGCCGCGCAGAGACTCTTCGCGCGGCTGGATGGGGAGATAGGTCAGGTCGATATCCACGGAGAGCCGCGGCAGGTCCCAAATGAAGAAGTTGAGCGCGGTGCCGCCCTTGAGCGCGAAATTTTGCTCGGCGTCCACGAGCGGCAGGAGGCGCAGCATGAGCCGCGCTTTGTCGACGAATTCTTTTCTCACGGGCCTTCGCGGACCGAGAATGCCTCGGGATTCGGCTCGACCGTTATCTCGTACTTCGGATCGAGGCGGCCGCCTTTGACTATCGAGCGGTTGCCCTTGCCCAGGTCAACCTTGGAGAGATCGAGCTCCTTGAACCAGGGGTGATTCGCTTCCTCGGCGAGGAAGAGAAAAAGCCTCTTGGCCTTCACCGAGCGGCAGGCTTCGAGGAGTTCTTGCACCAATTCCGGCCGCAGCGTCGTGAGACCCTCCATCAAGAGCCGCGCCTCGGAAAAGGTTTGCTCCTTCGGGACGAGATCGACAAGCTCCAACGCGGCGCGCTCCGGCGCCGACATGCGCGCCCATAGCTGCCCGTAAGGCTTCTTGGTCAGCCCGAGCTCGGGCTTGTCGGGAAAGAGACGGACCAGATGGAAACTCACCTTGGATTCCCATTGGTGGCGCTTAAACCAAGTCGGAAGCGGCCGCCCTGGCCGTCCGTAGAGGTGGACGGCGGGCAGTCTCCTGGCGGGAACGAAATGAACGTAGTCCTGCATCTGCAGCGCCGTTTTCCCGCCCACGTGAACGGGAAGCTTGAGCAGGAATTGAAGGGCGTACACCGCACCCAAGACTTCGACCTTGTCGCCAGTTCGCGTGTAGGCTCCTTGGCCTATCCGCTCCATCCATTTCGAGCGGCAATACTTGTCCGCGAGTTGCCGTGGTATGCCTTGTTCCCGAAGCCAATGTTGGACCGCCACTGTCCCTTTGGGCCAACGCATCAAAAGCTCATTGAGCTTGCTCGAAGTGGCTTTGTTTTTCATTGTTTACGACGTTTCTTATTCGAAAACCAATAGTTGTCCTATAAAGAATCTTTAAAAATTTTTATTTACGGTAGTTTCTATATGACAACTATAGGTTGACGTTTAGTTACTGTTATTAACTATAGCAGGACTCATCTAATCTTTCAAGGTCCAGAGAAGGCCGCCTTGTGGCTGGGCCTCTTCCTTCTTCTCGCGGCCGTGCGCTTCCCGCGCGAGGGGAAAAGTCCCGGCTTGTTTTCGCGGCGACCTTCATGGCTTTTTTGCCGGCCAATTACTATCCCGGGCGTCCACTTCATCCCGGTCGCGGGCGGAACTCTCATGCAGCTCCTCCTGCCGGGGGCGGCGGTCGTCCATTTCCTTCGCGAGGGGCATAAACGCTCGGCGGACGCGCGGGCGCAGAAGCTCGACCTCATCGGGACGGGCGAGCACTGATGTTCTTGTGTGGGCGCAACCGCACGCGCATCGCCCTTAACGCGGAGATCCGGCGCCGCCTCGACATCGAGTCCTCCGAGCCCGTGGCCGGCGACCGGGTCATTTGCCTGCGCAACTCCCGCAAGCACAAGGTGTTCAACGGCATGCTGGGTTCCATCGAGTCGCTGGGCTCCGCGGGCGAGCGGTGCTGGTCGGCCGAGATCGCCATGGATTCCGACATCCGCTTCAGCGGCGGTATCCTCCGCGCGCAGTTCGGCCTCGACCGAACGCTGGACTTCGAGGAGGCCCAGGGCGGCTGTCTGTTCGACTGGGGGTACGCCCTGACCGTCCACAAGGCGCAGGGAAGCGAGGCCCCGCACGTCGTCTTATTCGAGGAGCGTTTCAGCCAGATGACGGACGACGAATGGCGGCGGTGGCTCTATACCGGCGTCACCCGCGCCTCCTGGGGCCTCGTCATTATCGGTTCCTGAAAACAGGCAGGGGCGTCCGCGCGGGCACTGCTCCGCTGATATCAGCCGTCAAGGCTCTTGCCTCCGCCGAAGGCCCACGAGACGCTGAAGAGCGACGTGTCCATCCCAACAAGAGGGTTGCCCGATGCCTGGACCGCCTTGGGGATGGCGTCCTTGACAAGCGCGCTCGTGACGTTGACGGACAAGTTCCACGGGACATAGACGACATTGAGGCCCGCATTGAGCAGCACGGACACGAATGCCGGCGTATCGTTTTGCGCCTCCGCGGAAAACGAGTCTGCCTGCTCCACCGTCACCTGGGGATGCTTGATCTCGCGGGGGCCCGCCGCTCCGCCGATGACGAACGGGTTGAGGAGCCATCTCTTGCCCAAAGGCACGCCCGCCTGCGCTCCGGTCATGAATCCGACGATAATCTGGTTTCCTTGAACGCCGAAGGCGCCGGTCTGCGATCCTCCAGAGAAATCCTCGAACTGCGCGTTCATGCTCGCGTTTTCGATCAGGGGGCCCAAGAAAACGGGCAAAGTGAAGCTGCCCGGCGCTGTCCCGAAAAATCGACGCGTCACCCCCGCGCTCAGGGCCACAAAGGAGGCCTTCGTCCCCGATATTTCTTCGTCGATGCCGCCAGACGCATTGCTGAAGTCGCCGCCGAGAGAGCTTCCCGCCGCGAATCCATAAAAGCCCCACCGTCTTCCCCATCCGCCGCTATAGGCGATCCCTCCTCCAAGCCCGTGGTAGCTGCCCGAATAGTCGCCCATGCTGTCGCCGTATTGGAGTCGGCCGCCGTAGTAGTAGGGTTGAATCTTCAGCCGTCCGCGAGGATGGGGGTAGATCTGGGGCAAGGGTGGGTTTCCAAGCATCAGCTCGGTCGCATCGGCGGCGGGGGCAAGGGGAATCGAGAAGGGATCTAGAATTTGGGAAAAACAGTCAAGCGGGATTAAAAACTGCGCCGCAACAAGCGCCGCTAAAAAAGTCTCATTGAAATTGTCCCGCATCACATTAAGATCCATTCGGGAGCCTTGACGGAGGCACACAAGGTATCATGAGCCCTGCGGCCATACCATGACGCAAGTCATGCTGATGGTGTCTGGGTCAGGGAGGCGGCGCGCGGCTCGGGGGGCCATTCGGCGCGCTTGAATCGGCGGTGAATCCAGAGCCACTGCTCGGGCCGCTCTCGGATGCTCTTCTCGACGACGGCCGCCAGCGCCTGGGTGGCTTTGATCGGGTCGTCGAGGCCGGCGCCGAGGTCGAGTTCTGCCCTGAGGAAAACTCGAGTGACGCCGTCCTCATCGCGGTGCGAGGTGGCCGGGATGATGGGAGCCCCGGTGATGGATTCGGTGTCATACATTGACTTTTGACTTTTTGTCGGGGGGGCCTGGGCCACGGACACCCGTGGCCAATAATGATAAATTTTCCCTGAGCCTATGCGGCGCAGCGCGCAAGAATCGTCTCTCGTAGCTGGACTCACGGCCCTTTTAACGCTCCCGTTCATCGCCAAGCCCTGGCACGTGGATGAACCCCTTTTTCTCGCCGTCGCCCGGCATATCCTCGCCGATCCCGGCCACCCTCTCGACTTCGCCTTCAATTGGTACGGGAAGCTCGCGCCGATGGCCACGATCAACAACACCCCGCCGCTCTTTCTTTATCTCTTGGCGCTTGCGCTCAAGCTGACGGGCGGAGCCGAGTGGGGGATGCGCCTGCTGTTTTGGCCCTTGAACGTCTTGACGGCGATCGGGTTTTACCGGCTGGCCTCGCGCTATCTCAAGGAACCCCTCTACCCCGTCCTCATCGCCGTGGCCGCGCCCGCCACGGCTCTCACCTGGGGGCTTCTTTATCCGGAAAACGTCGCCATGCTTTTCGGCGTCTGGAGCATGGTCTGGCTGGTCCGAGGCGTCGACGAATCCCGTCCGAAGCTCGTCTGGCTTTCCGCGGCCCTCCTCGATCTCGCGATTCTCTGCAAATACGCCGCGATCGTCTTTCTCCTTCCCGCGGCCGGATATCTCCTCGAAAGCGCGGGCGGACTGCGTCGCGCGGTCCTCCACGCGGCGGCCGCGCTGGCGCTGCCCCTGGCGCTTCTCCTCCGGGATTTCCTGGGCCGCCACGGCGGGATCGCCGCCGCGACGGCGG
>JAJYFI010000110.1 GCA_021790955.1 bacterium
CGGGTCTCGTCGGGCGCCGGGACGACGCTGCGCTGCGTCCGCGGCTGGAGCCAGGAGCCGGGCGGAACGCGCATCGAGCGGCTGGGAGTGGCACGCCTGTCCTTGCCCTCGCTCCCGGATTGGGCGAGCGCCGCCCCCGGCAGGAGCGCGAGCGCGCAGGCGAGAAGGACGGCGAAGAGGGTGGGCGCGGAGTAGGAGCCGTAACCGAAAGCGATCGCCGTCGGCGGCATGGGCCGGGCCTCCAAAGGCGCCGCGCGCACGGCCGCGGCGCAGGATGGAATCGCCGCATGCGCGACCTTCGTCACCGCCTCAAAGACCATGGGGGCCCCCAGACCAAGAAGCACGCAAAAGGCCGCCGCGATCGCCATGCCGGCGATCTCGAAGGCCGAGACCTCGCGGGCCTCGGCCGCGAGGGGAGATCTCGGCAGAGCCAGGAAGGAGACGCCGAAGCCCCGGACGAAGGCCGATGCCGCGAGCCCCGCGGCCAGGGCAAGAGCCACGAGCGCCGCGAGGCAGGCGATGCGATCCAGGGTCCCCGGGAGGACGAAGCCCGACAGCAGCGCTTGGATCCCGGCCCATTCGCTCGCGAAGCCGTTGAGCGGCGGGAGCGCCGAGGCCGCCGCGACCCCCACAAGAAAAAGACCCCCAGAGAACGGCAGGCGCTTCAAGAGACCCCCCAGCTTCTCCATGTCGCGCGTCCCCGCCGACTTGGCGGCGGCCCCGGCTCCCATGAAAAGGAGCCCTTTGAAGGCCGCATGATTGAGAGCATGAAACAAGGCCGCCGACAGGGCGAACAGGGAGGGCTCGATCCGGCCCGAGGACGCGAAAAGAAGCGCGGCGCCCAATATCATGGCGATGACGCCCACGTTCTCGATGCTCGAGTAGGCGAGAAGCTTCTTTAAATCCCGCTCGACAAGCGCGTAGAGGACCCCGACGAGAGCCGAGGCGGCGCCCAGCGCGATCAGCATGACCCCCCACCAGCCGAGCGGAGCACCCAGGAAGGAAAAGCCCGCGAGCACGATCCCGTAGACCCCCGTCTTGATCATGCCTCCCGACATGAGGCTTGAAACATGGCTCGGCGCCGCCGGATGGGCCTCCGGAAGCCACAGGTGGAGCGGCACGAGCCCCGCTTTCGTCCCGAACCCCGCCAAGAAAAGGAGAAAGACGGCGCCTTTCATCGAGGGCGCAAGCGAGCGCCCCGCCGACTCAAGCGCCGCGAAATCCCAGAGCCCGCCGGCGCCCCCAAGCAGGAAGAAGCCCGCCAAAAGGAAGGCCGCGCCCCCCTGGGACATGACGAAGTAAATCCATCCCGCCCGTCGCGACTCCTGCGACTCCGTGTCGGCGACGACGAGGAAATAGGAGGAGAGCGTCATGATCTCCCAGGAGAAAAGGAACGCGAAAACGCTTCTAGCCGCGAAGACGAGCGACATCCCGGCGAGAAAGACGCCGTAAAAAAACCCGAGCTCTCCCGCGCGGTCGTCGTAATCCTCGGCGTAACCCCAGGCGAAGATCGAGGAGGCAAGCCCCAGCCCCGCGATGAGGACCTCGAAAAGGGCGGAGAGGGGGCTCATGCCGAACCGGAAGCCTCCCAGGACGGGGACTCCGGGGATCACTCGGTCGCCGCACGGCCCGCCGAGAGCCGAAGGTGAGACGCCCAGAAGGATGAGGCATCCCAGGGCCGAGAAAATCGAGGATGCGGCGCGAGCCGAGCGGGGGCGGCGGCTTAAGGCGAGAGCCGCGAGCGATCCCGCCAGGAAAACGGCGTTGGACCCGGCCAGGAAGGAAAGGGTTTCCCCCATGCCTTTCTCATTATATGAATATATGACGATATAGTCATATTATAATCCCGATGCCGCCAGTGTTGCTAGCGTCCCAGCCCGCGCAGCTGCCGGGCGCTCTCACGGAGCTTCTTCCGGAGGATCTCGGTGATCGGCCGCAGAACCCGGAAGACATCGTGATCCTTGATCGAGTAGTAGACGTTGAGCTTTTCTTGGCGCGCGCGCAGGATGCCCGCCTCCCGCAACATCGCCAGGTGCTTGGAAAGGCTCGACTGCTCGATCCCGAGTTCCCGGACCATGCGCCCCACCGGCGCCTCCCCCGTTTTGAGACGCTCGATGACGGCGAGCCGGGCGGGATGCGCCAGGGACTTGAGAAAGTCCGCCTTGATTTGAAAGACCATCGCCCCTGCGGCGATGCGGCGGGCCGCCACTACCGCCCGAACCGGAAGCGCTGCAGATTGAGGGTCGGCCGCCCTCCCACAAGCAGGTCCGCCAGATTCCGGGCCAAGAGGGGGGCCCATCCGAAGCTCTCCAGGCCCAGTCCGCAGGCGACGTAAGCGTTGGACGCCTTGGGGAGCCGGTCGATGATGGGGTTTTCGTCCTTCGTCACCGCGACGGCCCTCTGGGAGCCCTCCCACTCGGCGAACTCCGAGAGATCGGGGATGAAGCGCGAAAAGAAGGCGCGGCTGCGCTTGAGGAAGGAGGAGCCCTCCTCCGCCGCGAAAAGCCCAGGTTTGGCGGGCTTGCCGCGCTTCATGTCCACGATCTTGAGGTAGCCGCGAAAATGCAGCGGGAAGGCGCAGACTCCTTCCTTCATCGACTTGAGCACGGGGAAGATGCGAGGGTGATAGCGCCCCTTATTAAAGGGGGGGCGGACGTAGAGCTGGTCGTGGCAGGTGACGAGAAGCGGAATCTTCCAGGACTTCAAAAGCTCCGTGGTCCATGCGCCGGCGCAGAAAAGATAGGCCTTGGCGCGCCGGGTCTTGCCTGCGGCGTCCTTGACGCCCAAGACCCCCTCGGCCCCCCGCTGCACCGCGACGGCCTTCGTCCCCGGGAAAAACCGCACGCCGGCCTTTTGAGCGAGCGCCGTGAGGGCGCCCACCGCCCGTCCCGCCCAGACGATGCCGCCGTCGGGGTGAAAGACCCCGAACTTGATCCCGGGAGTATGGATCACGGGATAGCGCTTCTGAATGCGGGCTTTGTCCCATTTCTCGACGGGAAGCTTGAGCTCCCCCAAGATGCGCAGGGATTCCTCCGCCTCCCGGCCGTTGGAGGAGACCAGCTCCAAAAAGCCGATCGTCTCGAAAATCGGCTGGCCGGACTCGCGGTTGAGCTCAAGCCACAAGGGCATCGACTTGGCGGCGACGGCGGTGGCGAACGAATCCTTGCCGTAGGTGAGCGGAAAAGATTTGAGGACTTCCGAGGAGCTCGCGCAGGGGTGAGGGATCTCTCCCTGTTCGATGAGGGATACCGAGAACCCGCGTTTTTTGGAAAGCCAGTAGGCGGTCCAAGCCCCGAGAATCCCCCCTCCGACGATGAGAACGTCGGTTTCGGAGGCGTCAGACCCGGACATTGGACCCCCAAGGGACCCTTGACAGTCTCGAGGAATCCATTTTACGCTAGTTTATCATAATGAGATTGCGTCTCTCGTTGGGAACGCTATGGGCGGCCTTGGCCTGCCTGCCGACGCTGGCCGCCGCCGGCTCCTCGTCTCCCTCGACGGGAAATTCGCTCGAAGCCTTGAGCGCCGTCAACGACGTCATCGCCGCCAACCCCGAGTTGAGCTCCAAGGAGGAGATCGCCAAGCCGGTGAAGGATTTGATGGCCAAGGCCCAGGCCGTCTCTCCGGAGGAGCAGCCCCAGATCATCCGCGACGCCATCCGGACGATCAATGAGGGCGCCCAGGGCGCCGCCGTCGAAGTCTCCCCCGAGGCCGCGGCCAAGCTCCAAAACGGCATGTCGTCTCTCAACAACAGCGTGGGCTCCTGGGCCGCCGGAAGGAACTTCGCGCGTCAAGCCCTCGGAAACCAACCTCTAAATTCCAAGGCTCTCCTCAATCTCTCGGCCGCGGATTCCAATCTCAAGCGCTGGGACGAAGCGCAGCAGGCCGCGGACCAAGCCCTGCGGGCCGACCCGCAAAACGCCGCCGCCTGGGGGGCTCGGGCCCTGGCCGCCTACGGCGCGGGACGATTCGACGAAGCCCTCGCCTCTTCCCAAAAAGCCCTCTCGCTCAACCCTGATGACCGGCTGGCCTACTCCTTGCTGAAGCTCTCCGAAAACCGCGTTTCGCTCCCCGCCACCGCGGCGGCCGACGACGTGGCCTCCGCGGTGGCGTCCGAGTACGAAAAGCTCGCCCGGCAGGTCTCGGCCGCGGCGACAGCCGGAAGGACCGCGCGCCGCGAGGGAGCGAGCCAATCATTCGACGATGAGGCCGCGCGGGCATTCCTCCTCAAGAACTACCCGAGCGCCAACGCCGCAGCCCGCATGGCGGTCACGAAGAACCCGGAGGACGCCGAGGGCTATTATTACCTCGCGGCCTCGGACAATCTCCTGGGGCACTACAAGGAAGCCGTCGACGCCGCGGGCCGCGCGATCGCCCTGGATCCCCGCAATCGCCTCGCCCGCGACGCCAGAGCGTGGGCGAACGGGCGTCTCGGCAACTACCGCGACGCCGTGGCCGACTCGCGAAAATCGCTCGCTCAAAACCCGATGGACGGCTATGCGCTCGCCGATCTTGGATACGCCTACGGAAAAATGGGCGATCCCGCCTCGATGCTCCGGCATCTCAAGCTGGCTTCGCGTTTTTCGCCGCGCTTCGCGAAGGCCTACCGAGACGCCGCCAGGAGCTACGGAGTTCGGGCGGAGGCCGCCGATGACGTCGGCCTCGATGAAGAGCCCGCCGGGAGCTCCTCTCCCTCGTCCAGCAACCAGCGCAGCTTCCCGATCGTCCTCATCAGCTCCCTGATCGGAGGCGTCCTCATCGCGCTGGGCCTCGTCAACCTCCTCCTCCCCGCCTCCACGCCCAAAACCCTCAAGGCGAAGCCCGCGCTCCGGGACCCATCGCCGCTGTCGCGCAAGAGCTCCTCCTCGATCGACGCGAGCTACACGCTGGGGCGCGTCATCGGCTCCGGCGGGATGGGCGTCGTCTACGAGGCCTTCGACCGGGCGCTCGACCGCCGCGTCGCGATCAAGGTCATGCGCGAGGACCTCCGGCGCGACCCCAAGGCCAAGGGCCGATTCCTCGCCGAGGCCCGCACGGTCGCCAATCTCCACCATCCCGGCATCGTCGACATTCACGCGATCATCGAGGACGACTCGGGGCTCTACCTCGTCTTCGAGCATATCGAGGGAAGGACTCTGGCGGAGGTCCTGCGGCAAAAAAAGCGGCTTGCGCTCGTCGAGGCGAAGGCCCTCGTCAAGCCCGTCTGCCAGGCGCTCGACTACGCCCATAGCCACGGCGTCGTCCACCGGGACCTCAAGCCTTCCAACATCATGATCACGGACCAGGGGGTCAAGGTCATGGACTTCGGCATCTCCCGCAACGCCCAGGACGCCCTGCGCGCGACGATGACGGCGCAGACGAGCGCGGGCTTCGGCACCCCCTTATACATGGCGCCCGAACAGGAGGAGGGGATCGTGCGCCCCGAGGCGGACATCTACTCCCTGGGGGCCTGCCTCTATGAGCTTGTGACCGGAGAGCGTCCCTTCCGGGAGCCGGCGGACGCCGCGATGAAGCGGGAACGCGCCTACGCGAAGCCCTCCCGGCTCTGGGGCGCGATCCCCTCGGAATTGGACGCCTTCATCGACCGGGCGCTGGAGCCGGACCCCGAGAAGCGCATCCATTCCGCCCGGGAATTCTGGAAGCTGCTGGAGCCCATCAAGGCCCACGATCCGGCGCCGGTCACGGCGCCCAAGCCGGCCTAGATCAAATAGACGAGCCAGCAGCTTCTCTAAACGCCGCGCGGGCGGCGGCGACGGTCCGATCGACATCCCGGTCCGTGTGCGCGGTGGAGAGAAAGGCGGTCTCAAACTGCGCGGGAGGCAGGTAGACCCCCCTTTGGAGCATGGCGTGGAAAAATCTCGCGTAAGTTTTCGTGTCCGCGAGCTTCGCGGAGGCGTAGTCGACGACCGGCCGCGAGGCGAAGAACACGGTGAACATCGAGGCGATCGTCGGGATTTGGACCGCGACGCCGGCCTCGGCCGCGGCGGCCTTCAAGCCCCCGGCCAGCCGCCGCGTCATGGCCTCCAGACGCCGGTAGGGCCTCTCCTTCCTTAAGATTCGCAGCGTCTCAAGCCCCGCGGCGCAGGCGACCGGGTTGCCGGAGAGCGTTCCCGCCTGGTACACGGGGCCCAAGGGAGCGATCTTTTCCATGAGCTCCCGGCGGCCGCCGTAGGCCGCGAGCGGAAAGCCTC
>JAJYFI010000111.1 GCA_021790955.1 bacterium
TCGGCCGGCTTCTCCGGCGTCCAGGAAGTCTCGGGAAGGGTCGCGGGCTCGTATTCCTTCCAAGCCTGTTCCAGGTCGATGATCCGGGCTTGGTTGTTGCGATTTTGGGCGCGATAGTCGTCGGCCGCCTTGGAAATCGCTTCGGCGAACGAGGACTTGCCGATCAGGGTGGTCTCAATCGGCATCCATTGGCCGTCGCGGTAGGAGACGAGCTTGTCTTCGGGCAGTCCGGTTTCGATCGTGTCGGACACGCCCGTATCGAGCAGAAGAGCCATGTGCCCCGGGTAGTCGAGGATGGAGACGGGGATGTGGGCGCTCTCGAGGAGCGATCCCAAAAGCGTCGTCAAATCGTCGCATTGGCCGCTTTTTCGTTTTAAGGTTTCCCGGGGAAACTGCGTATAGTCGATCGGATAACTCGTGTCGGCGGAGACCTTCTCGTACGGATTGGTCGGGCTCGTGAAGAACCGGACCCCCGCCGCCCCAAGAGCGTCCCAAAGCCGCATCGCGGCCAGGATATTCGGGTTGAAGGCGTCGGCCCTGACGGGGGAAATGCGGGGCGCGTTGAGAAGGGCCTGGCGCGCGAACGCCACGATGGGCGGGTCTTGCGGGGTGACGAAGTTCGCGATGCGGGCGGGATCTTTCCAAACGATCGCGTTCCGCGAGTAGACGCGCAGAGGTTGGGCGAGCGAAAGACTCATTTTGCCGCCGTCCTGGAAATAGGTCAGGGTCAGCTCCGTTTGTATCGGCGTTTCCTCGGTCACCTCCAGGATTTTGTTGTTGAGCGTCGCGATGAGAGGGACCGTTTCGCTGTGGTGAGGGCGGATTTTCGGGATTTCCGTGTCCGCGGGAAAGTCCATGAAGTCCTTGATCTGGAAGGAAAGTTTGAGCCCCTGGTAGGCGGCATGGCTGTGGTTGGAGACGACCGCTGATCCCAAGGGATGGGCGAGATACCATTTATAGTTGGCCGGAAAGATATCGCTAAGAGCCACCGAGCTGATGTCGATGGGAGGACGGTTGGCGGAGATCGGGATGAAAACAGCGACTGGATTCGACCATGGGCCCAGATCGCCCGTCAGGGATTCTGTCGCGAGGCGGTAATAATAGGTCTTTCCCGTCTCAGGGGCTTCGTCTTCAAAGGACTTGGACGTCGAAACGCCCACTTCCGCGAAGGGACCCCACGGGATGGTGGAACGCGCGACGTGGTAGCGAAGCGCCCAACGGTTGGCGACCTCGTTCCACTCCAGCATCGCGGTCCCGGAAACGGCCGAGGTGGCGGTCACAACCGGCGCCGCGATCGCCGGATGAAGGGCGAAGCCGGCGATGCGATTCCCGTCGGAGACCTCGAGCTGCGCGCCCGCGACGGCGAGGGATCGGGGGCGTGAAAGCTCATAGGGGGAGCTTCCGGGGGCGAAGAAATCCGTCATCCAGCGCCCGGCAGTCGAATACACGGAGACGCGCTTCAGGGCTGAATCAAGGACGTAGAGGTAGTTATGGCCGTCGAAGGCCAGGGCGCTGGGGTCCTTGAAAAGACCCGCGGCCGTGCCCGAGCGGCCGAATGTCGCCATGAACTGTCCGCTCGGCCCGCATTTGAAAATTTTCTTAAGCCCTCGGTCGGCGAAGTAGACGAACCCGGCGGGGTCCCAAACCACCGCCGTGGGCTCCTGCAGCCGTTCGGGGCCGACATTGTCCGGGCCGATCGAGAAAAGAAAGACCCCGTCCGGCGAGAAGGCGTCGATGCGGCTGTTGCCGGAGTTCGCGACGTAGATCGTGCCGCGATCGTTGATCGCCACCCCCAAGGGACGGGACAGACGTCCCGCGTCGGCCTTGCCGAAGAGGCAATGCCAGAATCCGCGGCAGCGGACGGCGTCGGCCGTCCAGACGTAGGAGCCGTCTTTCAGGCTGAAATGCTCGAGGTTGCCCTCTTTGGCATCCGTGGCGAACAGGCCAAGCAGGCGGCTCGCCGCCAAGCCGCGCGAGCTCTCGATCTGCCCCTCGCCGGAGCCGCGGCTTCCGAATCGTTGCGCCGTCCCGCTGGAGTCGAAGGCCGCGAATTGGCCGTCCCGAGGCAGGTAGGCGAACAGATCGGAGCCCAGCGTCGCGATCGGCCCGGCGGTGACGGCAAGGGAACGGCTGGGCCCGGTGACGAGCATCTTCGTCTCCGGATTGGGCGGGAGCAGGCGCGTCTTGAAGCGGTTGGGGAGGACGAAGCGCGCCAGGCGCTTGTTTCCCGTGTCGACGACAAGGACGGTGCCGTCCGGAGCGAGGGTGAGCCCTCTGGGCTTGAGGAACTGGCCCGTCCCCTCGCCGCGCGAGCCCAGGCGCCCGGAGAATTGCCCCTGAGGGCCTAGCTCGACCACGATGCCCTGGCTCTCGTCGAGAAGATAGACAAACCCGTAGGGGTCCACGGCGACGTCGACGGCGCGAATGTGAAACTGTTCCTCAAGGTCGACGCTCGCGAGGAGCCGGGCCTGGGGGTCGAATTTCTGCAACCGGCGCCCCGAGCGGTCGATGACGTAGATGACGTCGGAGCGGCCGACCGCGACTTTCGAGGGCGAGTCGAGGGAGCCGGGCTCCTTGCCTGAGCGGCCGAAGGCGTAAAGAAGGATGCCTCCCGGCGCGAACACTTGAACGCGGTCGTTGCCGGTGTCGGCGACGTAGAGGCGCCCGTCGGAACCCACGGCGACCGAACCGGGGGCGTTAAGGGCTCCCGGCTCCGAGCCGGGGTGCCCGATCAGCCCTGCGCGTTTCCCGGTCCGGTCGAAGATGGCGATTCGGCCGTTGCCGGTGTCCGCGACATAAACGAGCCCGTCCTCGGACAAGGCGACGTCTCGAGGGGAGTCGAGGCCGATTTCTTGAGCGGGCTTGAAGGAGCCTCCGGAGATATCTGTGAAAAAGAGCTCCTCCGCCTTGCTGTCTAGGATATAGAGGGTGTCGTGCGACGCGGCGACGGCCACCGGACGCTTCATCGAGGCGAGGGAGAGAGGCGGAAGATTTTGGACGGAGTCGTAAGCGTCGGCTGCGGCCGCCACGGCGGCTACGGCGGCCACGGCGGCAAAAAACTTGAAGCCGCCGTGGCTGGCGCGGCCTCTGCTGCGCGTCGTTGTCATTTGGAGATCTCCTCCTTGATGAGCTTGTTAAGGATGGCGGGATTGGCTTTGCCCTGGGACAGTTTCATGACAGCGCCGACGATCGCGCCGATGGCTCGTTCCTTGCCGCTTTTGACGTCCGCGACGGCCCGCGGGTTCTGGGCCATCGCGGCATGGATCCATTCAACAAGCTTGGCTTGGTCCATCACCTGCCCGCCGCCCCGCTCGCTTAAAATGTCCTCGGGCCCTCGGCCGCTGGCGAACATTTCGCCGAGGATATCTTTGCCCATCGTTTTCGACGCGCGTCCATCGGCGATCATTAGGGTCAGTTTCCCCAAGGCCTGGGGGGAAACGAGCTCGCGGGTCTGCGCGAGGTCGAGGCCCTTCTCCGCGATCAGCCCGAGCAGCGCCGTGGCGATCAAGTTGGCGGCCACGGGGGTCGCGCCTGGAGTGGAGGTGGTTTTCGCCACCTCGTCGACGTAGTCGGCGAGGTCTCGGGAGCTCGTGAGAACCTCGGCCGTGGGGGCCGAGATGCCGTAGATGTCGATAAAACGCCGGCGCCGAGCCTGGGGGAGTTCCGGGAGGTCCCGTCGCAGGATCTCGACCAAGGAACGAGGGGCGAGGAGCGGCGGGAGGTCGGGGTCCGGGAAATAACGGTAGTCGTGGGCCTCCTCTTTGCTGCGCATGGAGGCGGTCGCCTGGGCCTCGGCGTCCCAGAGCCTGGTCTCCTGCACGAGACGCTCCCCGCTTTCAAGGGCGCGCACCTGACGGCGGCATTCATGGTCGAGGGCGTCCCGCACGCCTTTGAAGGAATTGAGATTTTTGATCTCGACGCGGGTTCCGAAGGGCTCGCCGGTCCTGCGCATCGAGATGTTGGCGTCGACGCGCATTTCGCCCTTCTCCATGTCGCAGCGCGAGACGCCGACGAATTGGAGGATTTCCTTGAGGGCCTGAAGATACGCGTAGGCCTCCTGGGAGGAGCGGAGGTCGGGCTTGGAGACGATTTCGACCAAAGGGATGCCGGAGCGGTTGAAGTCCACGAGAGAGTAATCAAGCTCCTCGGCTCCGATCGCATGGAGGAGCTTGCCGGCGTCCTCCTCCATATGGATGCGCTGCAGCCCGATCGTTTTGGCGGGGGCGTCCTTGAGGGCGATGAGCAAGGAACCGTTTTCCGCCAGGGGCTTTTCGTATTGGGAGATCTGGTAAGCCTTCGGGAGATCGGGATAGAAGTAGTTCTTGCGGGCGAAGATGGACTCCTCCCGAATCGCGCAGCCGAGCGCCAGCGCGGCCTTCGCCGCGAGCGTCAAGGCCTCTCCGTTCAACACGGGAAGGACGCCGGGCTGTCCCGTGCAGACGGGGCAGATGCGGCTGTTGGGAGGGGAGCCGAAGCCGTCGGTGGGGCAGGAACAGAAGAGTTTCGTGCGCGTGGCGAGCTGGACGTGCACTTCCAGCCCGCAGATCATCTCCCAGGAACCGCTCATTGGAGATCGGTCCATGCCTTGAGGAGAGCGACGTCGCTGGGATAGACGAGTCTCTTTCGGGCCTCCGCCGCGGCGACCCAGCGGGAAGCGAGGATTTCTTGGGCGTCCGGAAGCCCCGTCTTTGCCAAGGGCTCCATCAAAAACCAGCGCACTTCCTTGGCGACCGGGAATCCCCGGCGCTCGAAACGATAGCGCGCCGTCGGCAGGGAGCGCAGAACGCGGCAGCGCCACCCCGTCTCCTCCTCGACTTCCCGGAGCGCGGCCTCCTCGGGTCCCTCCCCGGCCTCCAAGTGGCCCTTGGGAAAAGTCCAGACTTCCTCGCCGCGAAGATTCCGTACGCGCACGAGCAGGAGCCTCGAACCGCGGCTGACGATCCCGCCGGCGGAGAACTCCTTGAGGGCGCCGGGCTTCGATTTCGATGGCGGCTGTTTCGGGCTGGGCATCGTCAATGTTCCAAAGCCTGCGCCGGACAGCGCGGGAAGGGCCGCGCCGATTCGAGGGCGAAGGCGGCCCGAAGAAGCGCTTTCTCGGCGAAAGCGGGCGCGAGAAGCTGGAGCCCGATGGGAAGGCCCTTTGAGGTGAGGCCGGAGGGCACGGAGATGCCGGGCAGACCCGCCAGATTGGCGGGGATCGTCAGGATGTCCGCCAGATACATCGAGAGGGGGTCTTTCAGGCGCTCGCCCATTTTGAAAGCCGGCACGGGAGAGGTGGGGGCCGCCAAAAGATCAAAGTCGCGGAAGGCATCCTCGAAGTCGCGGCGTATGAGCGTCCGCACGCGGTTCGCCTTTTCGTAATAGGCGTCGTGGTAGCCCGCGGAAAGGGCGTAGGTCCCCAGCATGATCCGGCGCTTGACCTCCGCTCCGAAACCGGCGCCGCGGGACTCCTCGTAGAGGGCGCCCAGATCCGGCGCGTTTTTCTCCGAAAAGCCGTAGCGGACCCCGTCGAAGCGAGCCAGGTTCGAGCTTGCCTCCGCGGGAGCGATGAGGTAATAGGCGCTGACGGCGTAATCGGTGTGGGGGAGGCTGACGTCGGAGACGACGGCGCCCGCCGACTCGAGAGCCCGGACGGCCTCGCGGACGCCGGCCAGGACCTCGGGGTCCGATCCCGGCGATTCGAAATATTGGCGCGGCAGGCCGATGCGCAGCCCTTTGACGCCGCCTTGGAGGCCGGCGACGTAGCCGCTTTCGGAGGCGGCTTTCGAGGTGGAGTCCCGGGGATCCTTCGCCGCGATGACGTCGAGGAGCCGCGCGGCATCCTCGACCGCGCGGGAAAAGGGGCCGATCTGGTCGAGGGAGGACGCGAAGGCGACGAGGCCGAATCGCGAAACGAGCCCATAGGTCGGTTTCAGGCCGACGATCCCGCAAAGCGCCGCAGGCTGCCGAATCGAACCGCCGGTGTCGGAGCCCAGGGAAAGGGGCGCGAAGCCCGCCGCCACGGCCGCGGCCGAACCCCCCGAGGAGCCTCCCGGAACGTGCCCTGGAGCCCAGGGATTCTGCGTCGGAAAGAAGGAGGAGTTCTCCGTCGAGGAGCCCATCGCGAACTCATCCAAGTTGGTTTTTCCGATGATGACCGCGTCCTCTCGCTTGAGGAGTT
>JAJYFI010000112.1:0-4202 GCA_021790955.1 bacterium
CATCGGCGTCATGCCTTTTCCCGTGCCGGGCGGCAAAGGAGCCGCCTTGAGAAAGGACCTGGAGGACGCTCTGCGCGGCCTGGGCTACGATGTCGTGGACGACGCGAAGCTTGATCGCGCCATGGCGGGGCACAGGCTCGACAGCGAATTCGGCTACGGGCTTGAAGCCGCGGCGGACGTGCGCATCCAGACGGGAGCGGACGGCGTCCTCGTCGGCCGGGTCGCGAGGAATTGGAGCGCGGCTTTCATCATCCTCATGGAGACCGACATGGGCGACAAGGTGTTCTCTGGAGTGGTCCGCCCCGAGATGAAGGGCCAGAAGGCTTTCAAGGGGCCCGACGAGCTGGCGCGCACGATCGCGGGTATTTTCGCCAGGCTCGGCAAAGCCGGGTTTTAAACGGGCCGCGAGCCGTTCGCGCGGTACATCACGACTTGCGCCTTCTCGAGGGTGATGAGGCCCTCCTGGACCATTTTGTCGAGCGCGGGAAGGAAGGCGTTGATTTTTTCCTCGCTGTCGACGATCTCGATAACGATGGGCAAGTCCTCGGAGAGCCTCAGGATCTTGGCCGTGTGCAGGTGGCTTTTGCAGCCGAAGCCCATGAAGCCCTTGACGGCCGTCAGCCCCGCCATCCCCGCCTCGCGCGCCGCGTGAACGATGGCCTCATGAAGAGGGCGCCCTTCCCAGCGGTCGGCCTCGCCGATGAAGATCCTGAGCAGCTTGCCTTCGGCCGGTATTTTCATCAGATCCATTCCCCCAAGAACAGGCCCGCCCTGAAAAAGAGAAAGCCCCCAAGCACCGTTCCCCCGACGTTGGCGAGCGCGAAGAGGGCGTCGCCGTCCTTGAGCAGGTTGTTCGTCTCCAGCATCAGGGTGGAAAGCGTCGTGTAGGCGCCGCAGAATCCCGTCATCAGCATGACGCGGGCCTCCGGGCTCAAGAGGAATTTGGATTGGGACAGCCCGTCGAAGATTCCGATGAGGAAGCAGCCGGAGAGGTTGACCGCCATGGTCCCATAGGGAAAGGACGCGCCGACGAGGCGATGCGCTGCGTCCGAGAGGGTGTACCGGGCGGTTCCCCCCGCCAGCGTTCCCGCGAGCAAGCCGATCCATTTCCCCATAAAAAAACCCCCGCCGTTTCCGGTAGGAGTCATCAGCCCCGAAGGGGCGGTTGCCGATGTCGCCATCGGGCGGCGAACTCCATCGCCTTGAGACGCATTTTACTTTATTTCAGCCGCGCTATCATGATCGCGCCGCCAAGCGAGGTCGTCATCACGAAGCCCATGGCCGCGGCGGGGCTCAAGGCCCAGAGCCCGCCCACGACGGCGCTCGAGACGAAATCCCCCAGCCCGTTCACCGCCGCGAGGCTCCCGAAGCCCAGCCCCCGGCTCCTCTCGGGAAGGGCCTCGGCCGCCACGGCGCCCTCGACGGTTTCCCAGACGCCCATAGAGGCCCCCGAGAGCCCGAAAACAAGGGCGAACTTGCCGTAGCCCGTTCCGGGCGCGAGAAGAAGCGCGGCGGGCAGGGCTCGCAACGCGTAGCCCGCGGCGAGCACGGATTTCTTGGGCCGGCGGTCCGCGAGGGCGCCGGCCGCGTAGCAGGAAAGCGCGTAGACGGCGTTGTAGCCGGCGTAGAAGAGCATGGCGAGCGCGGCGGCCCTGGGCGCTCCGAGCCGCGGGGTCCACGCCCGGCTGGCCCATAGAATGAGGAGGGTGTTCGCGAAGTCGCCGGCGCCCGCGAGCCCGACCCCCGCGAGGAATCGCTTGTAAGCCGCGGGAAGTCCCCGCGCGGACGCCCACAGGCTTGGGCGCCCATGGCCCGGCTCATGGGGCTTTTCGCCGACGAGAAACACGATGACGAGAGCGGCGAGAATCCCGGGAACGATCGTCAGGGCGAACATCGGACGCAGGCCCCAGGCGCTCACGGCGGCCAGCGCGAGCACGGGGCCGATCACCGCTCCCGCGCTGTCCATGGCGCGTTCCAGCCCGAAGGCGCGGCCGTAGCTGTCCGGAGTCGAAGCTTCGGTCAAAAGGACGTTGCGGACGGGGCCCCGGGCGCCCCGCCCGATCCAGCCCGCGGCGCGGGCCGCGAGGACGTCGAGCCACGACCGGGCCACGGAGAAACTCGCCGTCGCGGCCGCCGTCACGGCGTAGCCCAGGACGGCGAGGGGCTTGCGCCGTCGGAGGGCGTCGCTCCAATGCCCCGAGAGCAGCTTGGCGAGGCTTGAGAGGCCGTCGGAGAGCCCTTCGATAAGCCCCAAGGCGGGGGAGCCGGCGCCGAGCGAAGCGAGGAACGCGGGAAGGGCGGCCGTCGCCATTTCATGGCTCACGTCCGCGAAAAGGCTCGCGAGGCCGATGCCGAGCACGGTCGCGTTGAGCCAGCGGCAACGTCGGCCGGCGGCGGTCAGGGGCGGCCCTCGGCCTCTTTTAAGATCCATCGCGAGGCCTCGGCCACGTCGCGGCAGGTCTTGTCCGCGCGGACGCGATGGCGGCCGTCCGAGCCCCCGTAACCCGTCTTGACGAGGACCGCCGACGCGCCGATGTTGCGGGCGGCCTTGAGATCCGAGGTCGAGTCCCCGACGACGAAGCTCGAGGCGAGATCGATCTTGAAGCGCCTGGCGGCGCGCTTGAAAAGCGCCGGGGCGGGCTTGCGGCAGGAGCAGCCGCGCCCCTTGGGCGCCGGAGCGTGGGGGCAGCAGTAGATCGCGTCGAGCCTGGCTCCCCCCCGCGCCAGCATCGCGCGCAGCCGCCGATGCACGATCGACAGCTGCCGCAGGCTGAAATAGCCGCGTTCGACCCCGGATTGGTTCGTGACGAGGACGACCTTGAACCCGGCGGCGCGCAGGCGCCGGACGGCTTGAGCCGCTCCGCGGACGAGCCGCAGCTCTTCGGGCTTGGAAAGATAATGGACGTGCTCGACGACCACGCCGTCGCGGTCGAGAAAAACGGCCCGATTCTTGTGGGAAGACATCTTTTGAATTCTAGTAAAATCGGGCTATGGCATCCGGAGGAGGAGCCGGGCTTGCGCTGCGCGCGGCCGGCTTGTATTTCGGGGCCATGGACCGCGTCTCGATGATCAAGGAGGCCGCCCTGATGAAACTGCGCTCCCGGAAGCCGACGGCTGGAAAAATCTTCTCTTTCGTCGTCGCGACGATCGACGGAGCCGAGAAGTCCCTAGGGGCCTTCAAGGGGCATCCCCTGCTCATCGTCAATACGGCCTCCCTGTGCGGGTACACCCCGCAATACGCGTCTCTGGAGAAGCTCCACCGGAACTACCAGCGCCGGGGCTTGAAGATATTGGCTTTCCCCTCGGACAACTTCGGCCATCAGGAGCCGGGCACGGACGCCGAGATCAAGGAGTTCTGCCGCGCGCGCTACGCCGTGAGCTTCGAGCTCTTCTCCAAGATCAATGTGAAGGGGGACCGCATCCATCCCCTCTACGTCTATCTCACGAAGGAGTCCGAGAAGGCCGGGGCGATCGCGTGGAATTTCACAAAATTTCTCGTGGACGCCGGCGGCCGCGTCGTGGAACGCTTCGGCCCGGCGGAGGACCCTCTCTCCCCCTCCGTCACGGGGCGCATCGAAGAACTTCTCAGTTCGTCGAAAGGCTAGCGCCTCTCAGCAGGCGCTGCAGGATCTTGTCGCGGGGGCAGCCCTTGTCCTTGGAGCCTCCGCAGACGATGCGGCTTAAGGGCTCGTCGCCGTGGCTGGCGAACTCCTCGATCGTGGCGCCCTTGTCCATGAGGTAGTCCACGACGTCCTCGTGGCCGTTGAAGGCCGCGTAGTAGAGCGGAGGCTCGCACTCGGAGTCCTTCGCCGCGATCTCGGCCGGCGCCGTCGAGGGAGCGACCTCGACGAGGGTCTTGACGATGCCCATCTTCCCCTGCGCGGCGGCGTGATGGAGCGGCGTCCAGCCGGCGTTGTCGCGGCTGAGCAGATCCGAGCGCCTTTTGACCAGGGACGTGATGACGCCCGGGTATTGGCCGTCCTTGTTGATCCCGTAGGCGGCCAGATGGAGCGGCGTCTCCCCGTAAAAATTCCGGGCGGAGGCATCCCCGCCGTGCGCGAGCAGGTAGTCGACGAATTCCTGCCGTCCCATGAGGGCCGCCCGATGAAGCGGCGTGTCGCCCGTCGCGGAATGCGGCCCGACGGGAGGCCTCGCGGCGGCGCGCCGGCCTTTTCCCGAGGCGCCGCCCTGCTCGGAGCAGG
>JAJYFI010000112.1:4212-6114 GCA_021790955.1 bacterium
AGGAGGGGCCTTTGGCGCCCAGGCTCTGGGCCAGAAGCGCGCTGAACTCGACGCCCACCCCTACGAGCGGGAAGCTCCGGACGGCGTTAAGGGCCTGAAGCGTGGTGAGCGACCCGGTCGTCGCCGCCTCGATGATCCAGCCGTCCAAATGGGCGAAGAAAGAGAGAATGAGGCCGACGGCCGCGAGCAAGGCGACCCCTCCCGCGGCGGCCCGGCGCAGCAGCTTGCGTTTGTCCATGGCGTTTAAGGCACCATTATATAAGTTACTTTTCCTTCTTCGAGCGCTTCCTGCGGGTTCCCGGAGGAGGCAGGATCGGCGGGCGTTCGGGGGTTTCCTGGGAGCGCTGCAGCTCGACTTCCTCGAAAAGAAGGCTCGGGGCCACGGCGCTGGCAGGGACCCCCCCCTGGAGGAAATCGGTCGCCCTCGAGTCCTTGCCGGCGGCCACGATTCCCGACAAAAGCGTCCAAGGCGTTCCCACCATGTCGAGGCCCCGGACAAGCGTCCGGGCGCCCGACTTGGCGTCGACGAGGTAGAGCTTGCCCGGAAGAAGCCGGATCGCCCCATGCCCGCGGACTTGCTGCTCCTGGAGGAGCCGGCGGGCCCTGACGACCCAGAGCCCGAAGCGCTTGCCGCGGGCCGCGCAGACCCGGCGCAGGAGCGCGAAGAGATCGCCGCTCGACAAAGGGCGGCTGGAGGTGAAGACCGCGACCCCGGGGCGCCCGACGGGGAGGTAGCCGGGAGCGGCGCGCCCGTGGCCGTTGGAGTGGTCAAAGCCCGCCACCGGATAGCGGGAGAGGAGAAAGGATTTCAGGACGCCGTTCTGGATGAGCGCGACCTTCTGGGCGGGGATGCCCTGGTCGTCGATCTCGTAATGCCCCGCCAAGCGCCGGCCGCCGAAGGCGACGAGGCCCGGGTCGTCCGTCAGGCTAAACGAGGGCCCCAGGACGGGTTTGCCCAGCTTGCCCATGAAGATTTGCGTCCCGCTGGGATCTCTCGCCGATTCCCCGCTCATGCGGCTTTCGATCGCGAGCATGACGGCTCCCGCCGCTTCGGGATCCAGGATCGCGGGGGCGCTAAAGGGAGAGGTCGTCTTCGCGACGCGGAGGGATTCCAACTCGGCGATCAGATCCCGCGCTTCCTTCTTTAGAAGCGAAGCGGCCGGGATGGCCCGGGGCGAGGTGGCGATGTGGTGGCGCAGAGCCTCGATGCGGACGCCGTCCGAGGAGAGGGCGACGGCCGAGATGGCGATCTCGAGGACGTCCCTGTTGAGGGAGAGATGCCGACCTTCGGTGTCGAAGACGCGCAGGCGCCTGCGGGCAAGGTCGACGGAGGTCGTTCCGCTCAGCAGCCATGAGGCCCCGGCGAAGGGCTGGGCCGAATCCCTGCAAAGGCGATCGAGGGCCGTCTCGTTCCAGGCTTGCGGGCTCTCGACGGCCGCAGGATGGAGGAGCGGCTCCCGGGTGAAATCATCGGTGTCGTATTCGGCCTTGCCGCGAAGGACGAAATCGGCCTGCTTCTTGAGGTAATCGGCCGCGGCGTCCTTGTAGGCGGCGTCGAAGGTAAGCCAGAGGGCATGGCGGATGGGGCCTTCCTTCTCCGTCTCGTCGATTCCCGCGAAAACATAGCGGGTGGGAGGCGTCAGCGGCTGGTTGTCGAAGGCGTGGCTTCCCACGCGCAGGTCGGGGGTCGCCGATCGTTCGGAGTATCGATCCTTGAAGTAGCGGGGACCCAGGCTGCACAGCTCGCGGAATCCCGAGATGTCGTAGACGTTCAGGCCGATATAGTAGGGCTTCGGGTAGCCGGGCAGGGCGATGCCGGCAAGGGCGCGGTTCATCTCCTTGGTCACGGAGGCGGCGAGCGCGTCGCCGCCCGCCCGGGCGGCGACGGGGGCGGCGGCCAGG
>JAJYFI010000113.1 GCA_021790955.1 bacterium
GCCGGTCCTCCCCGGGCCGGGGCACCGAGCGCCCCGGTCCCGGCCGCTTCAGGGCCCTAGCTCCTGAGGACAGTGGCGGAATGACCACGTGGGGTAGTGCGTGCCAGCGCGGCATTATCTGTCATGTACCGCTGTAAGGCCGAGGCGTTTGGAATGACAAAAGTGGAGATCCGGTCGAACGAGAACGGACCGAACTTGGTGATGGTCGACGGCAAAGTGAAGGCAGCGCTCTGTCGGTGCGGCCACTCGGAGCACAAGCCGATGTGCGACGGAGCCCACAACCAGGTCGGTTTCAGGGCCCCGAGCGCGACGGTTGCGATCCTCGAGTGAGTAAGGGGAGGCCCCGTACTTCGCGACGCGGGCGGAGCGGGCGGAGCGGGCTGGACCGAGGGGTCCCCAGGGCATTTCGCGTACTCCGCGGCGGTCGAATGCCCAGATAGAGACCCCGGTCCAGGGGGAAGGCGCCCGACAAGTACCGGACCTCGAGGCCGGCGGCACGGAACGCCCGGCGCATCGTGGGGCGGTCGAACAACGCCATCTCATGACGCTCGACCCAATGTCGGACCTGCCCGTCGACCAGTCCCAGGTGGTGCATGTTCATGACCGAGCGGCCCCGGCGCAGGTCGGAGACGTTCATCCGGACCAGGGGCGCTTCGCGGGTCCCGCAACTCATGAACGCGACGTGACCCACGTGGTAGTCGCGTGGCGTGAGCCAGGGTTCAACAATGACGATCCCTCCCGGGGCCTCGCCCAGGCCGTCGAACTCGCCCACGCCGCGGCGCAGGGCCGGCCCTTCGGCAATATGGGCGACGTCGCCCAAGAGGACCGGAACGCCGCGCTTGGGATCGCTGCCGACGGCGATCTTCCTCAAGTCTTTGACGCCTTTCAGGTAGCCGCGCGGGCGGAGCATGAACTCCCGGCCGGACATCTCGACGACGCGGGCGCCGGTCTCGTTGTTGTTGTCGGCGACGGCCTTGAAGACCTTGGAGGCGGGGATTTTGTAGCTCCAGAGGGCGTTGGGGTTGAGGCTGACTTGATATTCCTTTTGAAATCCTCCGATGGGCGCCGCCTCCGCGACGCCGTCGACGCTTTCGAGCTGGTAGCCCAAAAACCAGTCCTGCAGCGCGCGCAGGTCGGCCAGGCTCGATTTCCCCGACCGGTCGACGATCGCATACTGGTAGACCCAGCCGACGGAGCTCGCGTCGGGACCCAGCGTGACGCGCACTCCCGGCGGCAGTTGGGGCAAGACCTTGCTCAGCGATTCGAGGACCCGGGAGCGGGCCCAGTAGAGATCGGTCCCTTCCTTAAAGATGACGTAGACGTAGGAGTAGCCGTAGTCGGAGCTCGCGCGCACGGTCTTGACCTGGGCCGTTCCCAGCATCGCGGCGACAAGCGGGTAGGCGACCTGGTCCTCGACGACGGTGGGCGGCCGGTTCCAGCGGGCAAGCAAGATCACCTGGACGTCGGAGACGTCGGGGAGGGCGTCGAGCGGCGCGCGCTTGAGGGCCCAGGCGCCGCCGATGAGGCCCGCGAGCGCGAGGAGCAGGACGAGGGCCTTGTGGCGCGCCGAGACAGCGACGAGGTCTTTGAGCATCGGGCCCCTACATTTTCATGCCGGGCATGTTCATCCCGGGCATCGCGTTTTCCGATTTCTTCCGCTCGCCGCCGGTCCCGAAGGATTGGACGGCTGACCGAAGCCGGGCCTCCGAGTCGATGAGGAAGCCCGCCGAGGCGACGACCTTGTCTCCGGGCGCAAGACCCGAGAGGATCTCGATCAACCCGCCGCCCCGCACCCCCGTCTCGACCGCGCGCGGCTCGATCGTTCCGTCGGGCTTGGCGACGAAGGCCAGCCGGCGCAGCCCCGAGTCGAGCACGGCTTCCTCGGGGACGGCGAGCCGGGTCCCCAAGGGGACCTTGATCGCGGCGTCGACGTACTCGTCGGGCCGGAGATCCCCTCGGGGGTCTTCGACTTTTCCCCGCGCGCGCAGGGTCCGGGTGAGCGGGTTGATCGTGGGATCGACGGCCGTGACCGCCGCGTGGAACCTGCTTCCGGGATGGGCGCGGGAGGTCAGGGCCAGGCTCTCCCCCTGGCGCAGATAATGGGCGTCGTCCTCCCCGACATCGACGTAGACCCAGGCTTGGCGCCCTCTTCGGGGCAGAATCAGATCGAGGCTTTTTCCTGCGTTTTCCTCGCCAAGGGCCTGAATCTGCGCGACGGAGAGGCCTTCAAGCCTCAGCTTGATCGCGGCCGAGCGCGCGAGCCCCCGGCCGATCTTTCGCGTCTCCCCTCCCGCTCCCGAGAGCGCCCGACGCGCTCTCAAGGCCTGGCGGTATTCCTCGATCGCGGCGTAAAGCTCGGGGTCGAAGGCGATCCGCCCCGGGGCGAGGATGGTTCGAGACATGGGGAGGATGGCGGCGGCGGCGTAGCGCACCCCGATGAGCTGTCGGCGGCGAGCGTCGAGATGGAAGGAGGATTCGCCGGAGACGGGGGCCCCCGGCGGCGGATCCTCCGGATCCGGCGCGCCCGGCGCTAATTTCCGGAGCGTCATATGGCAGATGGGGCATGCTCCCGGCTGCGTCCGCACGATCTCGTGGTGCATGGGACATTGATAGAGCGTCGCCGTTTCCGCCTGGTTGTGCGCCGTCCGGGCCGGGGAGCCCCCCTTGGCGGGCGCGGCCGCCTTTTTCCCGCAGGCGGACGTCATGGCGGCGGCGAGCACGATCAGGACCGAGAAAATGGTGACACCATACCTATTAATCCCAAGATAAAACCGGTCGGAATCAAGAAATAAGTATGGTGTCACCGTATTTCGAGTCATGGCTTTCCTCCTTCTTCCAAATCGCTTCCGACCGCTTTTTCAAGGAGCGCCTTCTCCTGCCCTTCGCGGCGCAGCCTCTCGTCGTAGCCCAGCTCGACCTCGAGAAGCCTCTCGAAGGAGGACGAGAATCGGGCGAAGCTCTCGCGCCCCGTCTCGTAGTTCTTAAGAGAAATCTCGAAGGCCGAACGCGCCAGCGGCAGGAGTTCCCGCCTGTAGGATCGAACGAGACGCTGCTGGGTCTCGAGTTCGATCGCGTGCGAGCGGACATCCTTTAAGAGATCGTCGAGAGCGGCCTGAAAGCCCGCCTGGGCTTCCTCCTCGTGCCGCCGGGCGGCCTCGAGATCGGCGTTCTGCTTCCAGGCCCAGAGCGGAACGCTCAGGTTGACGCCGGTGTAGAAGGGAGAAATTTTCCCCCCCATTTCCTGGGCCTGGTAATTGAACTCGAAATCCGGGGCGAAAGCCAGGAGGCCCAGCCGACGGCCGGCATCGGCGTGGCGGATCATGTGCATGCTCCGAAGGAAATCGGGATTTTTCTCCCGGGCGGCGCTCTCCAAGCGGCCGGCCGGCGGCGCCGGCTTGTCGAGATTCGCGGGGGGCGCCAGAGGATGCTTGGTCCCGGGGGGGCGCGACAGGAAGGCGTTGAGGGCCGCTTCCTCGACCGGTATGCCCCGCTCCTTCTCGTAGGCGTCGTTTTCGATTTCCTTGGACTTGAGCTCGGCCAAAAGAGGCTCGTCCGTCCCGGCCCGGCCCGAGGCCACGAGCGCCTCGGCGGCCCTGGCCACCCCTTCAAGCACCATCGCCTCGCGCCGAAGCGTCTTGGAGGAGCGCCGGAGATAAAGGAGCCGGTGATAGGCGAGCTTGACCTGGGTGAGCACGCCGAGCTCCACGGCGAGGTATTTTTGATAGGCGATCTGAGCCTCGTGGTATTTCATGCCCGACTCGGCCGAGAGCTTGCCGGGAAACGGGATCTTTTGGCTCACGGAATACATCGTCATGCCGGCATAGCCCACGGGACTCGGGATGCGCTCGTAGCCGTAGCCCAACGACGGGTCCTGCCAGGTCCATGCGGGAAGGACCTCGGCCTTGCGCACCTCCCAGGCCTTCTTGGCGCTTAGGATCGCCGGATTCCGGGCCTTGGCTTCCTCAAGGAGCGCGGCGAGGCTTTGAGGGGCCGGGGTCGCCGTCGAGACGGCCAACTGCGCCCGGCTCGTCCCGGCTAAGCCAAGAAGCAGAGCGATTAAAATGGGCATGCTTTTTCATTTTGGAGGCGATCCCTTAAGCGGTCGCGACAATACGCTTGAGGATCGCGGCGCTGCGATGCGTCCGCCGCGCGGCTGAGTGAAGGACGGACTTAAGCGGTTCCGGGCGGCGAGAGCCCCGACGCGGCCCCATGAAACGCCGTCCGGGGCCGCCGGGCTGAGCGGCGGGGAAGCTTGGATGAAATGGGGAGGGTGCCGGCCGAGCCTGTCCCCGGCGCGGCGGCGCAGCAGCTCTTGACCGGGGTCGAGGGAATCGGCCGGCAGGACTTGCAGCAGGAAGGCCTGAGCCGGGGCCTCAAGGGGTTCGCGCCCGCCAGAGACAGCGACAACGCGAGCGCGAAGGCGACGACGACGGGGTTGCGTTGCTTCACGGCGTCCTTTATATATCCCCTCCCCGCCGAAATTTCAAGTGCCGCTTTGGAACGCGGGCGCGTTGAAGTTTTCATAGGACGCGACAATATAGTAAATTCCCTCATAATGTCTGCAACAAGCATGAACGGCAGCGACTTCCACGGCAAAGGGCTCTGGGCCGTCATTTTGGGCGGCTCCTCGGGTTTCGGTCTTGCGACCGCCAAGCGGCTGGCGCGCGCAGGGCTTAACGTCATGGTGGCCCACAAGGACAAGGAGGGCGTGGTCGAGACACAGATCAAGCCCCATTTCGAGGCCATCCGCCAAACGGGCGTCAAGTTCGTCGCGCACAACGTGAACCTCTTCGACGACGACGACCGGGCGGGAGTCATGGAATCGATCGAAGAGCGGGCCGGCCGCGGCAAGGTCCATCTTTTCCTTCATTCGATCGCGGCGGGGGCCTGCAAGCTCATCGCGGAGCCCAAGGGGCCCGATTACCGCGCGGACGCGATCAAGGGCCTTTACGAGGCGCTGACTTTTGAGGGCGCTGCCGTGACGATTGAGCAACTCCGAAAAGCCGTCAACAAGGCTTTTCACGAGAAGCGCTGCGACGCGCTCTACACGGTGGCCGACAGCAAGATTCCCTACCGCGACGAGCTATTGGAGGAAGAGGACGTCAGCCGCACGGTCTGGATGATGGGCTACGACTATCTTCTATGGGGCCGGGAGCTTCTCGCGCGAGGGCTCCTCTCGCCCGAGGCGCGCTTGGTGGCCCTCACCTCCGAGGGCAACGAGGTCGCTTGGCAGGACTACGCGGCCGTCTCGGCCGCCAAGTGCGCGCTCGAGGCCTCCTGCCGGGCGATGGCCCTCGAGATGGGCCCCTACGGCGTGCGCTCCTATATCGTCCAGGCCGGGATCACCGACACCCCCGCCGGCAACGCCATCCCGCATTTCGCCCTCATGATGGCGCAGGCCCGCATGCGCAACCCCTTTCACCGGCTCACGACTCCGGAGGACGTGGCCGAGGCGATCTACGCCCTGTGCCTTCCGCCTCTTTCCTGGTCGAGCGGCTCCATCATCCGCGTCGACGGCGGCGAGGCGATCTCCGGCCTTTAGTGGCTCTTTCCATCCTGGGGATGGGCTGGCAGCTCCCCAAAAACGAGATATCAAACGATTTCCTTTATAAGGAAGTGGGCCTGGAGCGCGGCAACGACTGGGTCGATTCCCGCCTCGGCATCTACATGCGCTACTCGGTCCTTTCCAAGGAATATATTCTCAAGACGAAAAACGCCAACCCGGTCCACGCCATGATTCACGCGCGCTCCAACGGCGAAACCCCCGTCATTTTGGGCGTCCAGGCCGCGCGCCAGGCCCTGAAGGAGGCCGGAGTGAGGCCCGAGCAGGTCGGCTGGGTGATCGCGAACAACGACACCCCTTTTGAAACGATACCCAGCACCGCGAGTTTGATCGCCAAGGCTCTGGGCGTCGGCTCCGGCCCCCATTGCGACATGAACGCCGCCTGCTCGAGCTTCGCCCGCCACATGAAGGCGGTCGCGGACGTCAAGGAAGAGAGGCTTCCCGAGTTCGTCCTCTGCGTCCAGACGAGCTGCTACACGGTGCGCAGGGACTACTCCCCCTCCTCGATCGACGGCTATATCTGGGGCGAC
>JAJYFI010000114.1 GCA_021790955.1 bacterium
CGGTCGGCGAGCACGCCCGGCGCGCCCACTTCGTTCCCGAGACGAAGCGGGTCTCGGCGCTGATGCGTGAGATGCAGGCCGAGACGTTCCACCTCGCCATCGTGATCGACGAGTACGGGGGGACGGCGGGGCTGGTCACGCTGGAAGACCTGATCGAGGAGCTGGTCGGCGAGATCGTCGACGAGTTCGACGTGGAGGAGCCGCCGGTCGTCCGCCTGGCGTCGGGCGAGGTCCGGGTCAGCGGCCGGATGGTCGTCTCCGAGGTCAACGAGCGTCTGGGAACGCACCTGCCGACGGGGGCGTGGGATACGGTCGGCGGCCTGATGTTCGATGTGCTCGGGAGGATCCCCGAGGCGGGAGAGGCGGTCGATCTTGCTTTCGCGCTTGGCGCCTACAGCTTCTACTCCGGCAAGATCATGTACACGGGGACCGCCGTGCGCACCTGGCATCTCACGGCCCCGCCGGAGGAGGACTACGTCCCCTTCTTCAAGACCTTGTGCGCGAAGGCGACCCAGTATGAAGGCCGCATGCGGGTCTACTTCCACGAGATGGGAATCCTGGAGGAGCTCCGCTACCGCCTGGACAACCCCGCCGCGCTCTTCATCATCCTGCCCAACGGAAAGGTGAAGCTCATCAACGCGCTCCCCTTCATCTGCGGGGACCTGCGCCGGGAGAGCCTCCCCAAGGTCTGGAAGAGCTTCCTCAACGCCTGGAAGAGCCCCAAGGTCTCGGCCTTCGTCTCCAAGCTCGAGGCCGACCCCGGCGTCATCGCGAAACTTCATCAATGGGTCGATTTGGCAAGCTAGCAAGCCTCATCCGCTACCGCTTCTTTCTCTACGCGGGGCTCCTGCCTTATCTCCTGGGCGCCGCCTGGGCCTACGGCCAGGAGGGGGTCTTTCATCCCCGCTACTTCTGGCTCGGGCTTCTGGGCATCGGCTTTTCCGTGGTCGGCGTCGAGTCCTTCAACGAGTATTTCGACGCCCGGATGGGCACGGACCGGGTTTTCAACCCGAACGATGATGAATACATCCCCACCTGGATGCTCTGGCTGGGGATCGCCGCCTTCGCGGCGGCCGCGGGCGTGGGGCTCTGGCTCGGCTTCGTCCGCGGGACGCCGATCTTCATCTATATGGGCCTGGGAGGCTTGGCCGCTCTCTTCTACGTCGGCCCGCCGATCCGCTGGGCCTACCGCGGCCTGGGCGAGATCATGATCGCGCTCTCCTACGGCCCCTGGATGACGCTGGGCTCCCTCTATCTCCAGACCCAGCGCTTCTCCCCCCGGGCGCTGGCGGCCTCGATGGCGCCCGCGCTCCTGATCGGGGCGCTGGCGGTCGTCAACGAAATCCCGGATTTCCACCAGGACCGTCTTGTCGGCAAGAAAAACCTCGTCGTGCGCCTGGGACGCAAGGGAGGCGTCGCGCTCTACCTCGCCGCCGCGGCCCTGGCGTTGGCCCTCATGATCGCGGCCCCCAACTTCGGGCTTCTCCCCCCCGCTTGCGTCGCGGCGGGAATCCTGGGCCTGCCCTTCCTCGTGTTGAGCGCCCGCGCCGCCTTCAAGACCTTCGACACGCCGAAGCTCTTTATCCCCGCCGTCAAATACATCGTCCTGTGCTACCTGGTCGGCACCGGGACGCTCGCCCTCGCGGTGGCGGTCAAGCCTTGAAGATTTCCGATTACGCCTCCCCCCTCATGGCCGCCTGGCAGCTGACCTACGACTGCGATCTCTCCTGCGTCCACTGCTGCACCCTCTCCGCCCCCGGCCGGAAAATGCCGGGAGAGCTTTCGCGCGCGGAGGCGGTCGACGTGGCGGACCGCCGCGTCAGCGCCCAGGTCCCCTACGTCATGCTCTGCGGCGGCGAACCGACCCGCGTTCCCCACTTTCTCGATACGGCCGAGCGGCTGGGCTGGGGCGGAGCGTGGCTCAAGATCGAGACGAACGGCCAGAGCTTCTCCGAGGAGCTGGCCACCCGGCTCTCCAAGCTCCCCATCCGATCCATCCAGATCAGCCTCGACGGCGCGACCGAGGAGAGCTACCGCAAGATGCGCCCCGCCGCGAGCCTCGAGAAGGCCGTCGGCGCCTGCCTGCTCGCGCGCGTCCACGGGATGCCCTTGGAGATCACCTTCGCCCCAACGACGCTCAACATCCACGAGGCCGAGGACGTCGTCGACCTCGCCCTCGCCCTGGGCGCCTTCCGCTTCAACACCGGCAAGCTCATGGCGGTCGGCCGGGCGAGGCTCCTGTGGGAAAACCTCCGCCCCTCTGAGCCGCAATACGCCTCTTTTCGCAGCATGCTGGATGCGCGGCGCACGGAGCTTGAGGGACGGCTCGACCTTTGCTACGAACCCTTCTCGATGGAGGAAGACCTCGCGTTGCGCGCGTCCGAGCCGCCGGGGACCTTGTTCATCCTTCCGGACGGGCGCGTCGCGCTCTCCGGCGGGCTTTCCCACGCCGTCGCCGATTTGAGAAAGCAATCCGTGTCGGAGGCCTGGGCCGCCTATCAAAAAGCCTGGTCCCATGCCCGGGTCCGCGAGGACGTCGAGCGCATCGAGCGGGAAGGCGCCTTTATGGCCCCGCCCGTCCGGACGCACTCCTGGGCCCCCTTGGCGGACGATTTTCCGACGGGATCCACCGCCGGAAAGGAGACAGCATGAACGACACGAAGAACGTGGCGGAAAAGAAAGCGGCGCCGAAGCTCGCCTGGGAAACCCCCAAGATGGAGGAGGTTTCCGAGCGAGTCATGGCGCAGCCCTACATCCGCTTCACGTGAGCCGTCGGAGGGGGGAGACGGTAGGCGACTATCGCTCCCCCCTCTTTATGGCTTGGCAGATCACCAATCGCTGCGCCTGCCGCTGCCAGCACTGCTGCGAGGAGTCCGGCCCCGAGCGCGGCTGGAAGCGGGAGCTTTCCCGGGACGAGGCCGTCCGCGTGGCGCGCGAGGCCGGCGAACTGGGGATTCCCTACGCGGCTTTCGGCGGCGGGGAACCCCTGGGCATCCCCCACGTCTGGGACGTCTTTGAGACCCTCGTCTCCGGCGGCGCGCTCCTTAAAATAGAGACGGACGGGCTCTCGATCGACGAGCGGGCGCTGGCGCGCCTCAAGGAGCTCAAGCCCGCCTCCATCCAGATCAGCCTCGACGGCGCGACGGCCGAGGTTCACGAGGCCCTGCGCCCCGGGAGCCGCTTCCAGGACGTCGCCAAGGCGATCGAAAATCTCGCGGCGGCGGGGCTCGAGCCCGAGGCCGTCTTCATCCCGACCAAGCTCAACATCGCCCAGGCGCCCCGCGCCTACGAGCTCGCGGCCTCCCTGGGCGCCCGCGTCTTCGCCACCGGCCCCCTCATGCGGCTCGGCCGGGCGGCGCTCGCCTGGGAGAGACTCGCCCCCTCGGAGGCCGAATGGGCCTCCTGCGTCGCCGCCCTTGAGGAAACAAGGCACAAACTCGGGGGCTTCCCGAAGCTTTCCGTCTATCCCTGGGACATCCTGACGGAGATGCGGACTCGGCTTGAGAGCCCGCAGGCGATGATCCTTGTCGTCCCCGACGGCAAGGTCAAGCTGCTAAACGCCCTCCCCTTCGCGATCGCGGACCTGCGGGAGGAGCCCCTGGCCGCGGCCTGGGAGAAGGCGAAGGCCGCGTGGGGAAGCACCGAGGTTCGCGATTTCATCCGGCGCGCCCAGACGGACCGCGCGCTTCTCAGGCACGCCAACGAATGCTGGTCGCTCTCCTCTCGCTAGCCCTCATCGCGCTCAACGCGCTCTTCGTCGTGATCGAGTTCGCGCTCGTGCGCGTGCGCCCATCGAGCCTCGAGCTGCTCGTGCGCCGGGGGCGCCACCGCCCGGCCGAGATCGTCCTCGCCGTCCTGCAGAACCTTGACGACTACCTCGCGGCCATCCAGGTCTACCTCGCGACGATCTCGCTCGTCCTGGGCTGGGTGGGCGCCCCGGCGCTCGCGGCCGCCATGACGCGCCTGCTTGAGTCCTGGCATCTGCCGCTGAGCCCGCGGCTTCTGCACCTGACCTCGCTCGTGCTCGCCCTTGGGGCGTTGTCCTGGACGAACATCGTCCTGGGGGAGCTCGTCCCGCGCACGCTCGGCATCCAGCTTGCGGAGCGGGCGGCGTTGTGGGGCGCCTATCCCCTGATGACCGCCGCCTGGATCGCGCGGGTGCCCACCTCCTTCATGTCCGCCTGCGCCAGGCTTTCCCTCAAGCCTTTCGGCCTCAAGGCCGCGGACCCCGAGTCGGCCGTCTCCGAGGACGAATTGCGCGTCCTCATCGGGGAAACGCAGGAGCGCGGAGGCTTCCCGCTCGAGAGGCTGCTCCTTCTCGAGAACCTCTTCGACCTGGGCGGCGCGAAGGTCTCCGAGGTGATGGTGCCCCGGGACAAGGTCGTCTTCCTGTCTTTGGCCAAGAGCGAGTCGGAGAACCTCGAGATCATCCGCGAGCGGCGCTTCACGCGCTATCCTCTGTGCGAGAAGGGCCTCGACACTCCGGTCGGCCTCATCCATTTAAAGGACGTGGCGCTTCACCCTGCGGCCGAGGGGCCGATCGACTGGAGAGCCCTTCAGCGCCCGATCTCCTTCGTGGAGGAATCGGAGCCCCTCGAGAAGCTCCTCAAGATCTTCCCCGACAAAGGCATCCATCTCGCGCTCACCCGCGATCCCGACGGAACGGTCTCGGGCCTCGTCACGCTGGAGGACCTCCTGGAGGAGCTCGTGGGCGAGATCAAAGACGAGTTCGACGTGGCGGACGGCTCCCTTCTCCTCACGGAGGCGCTCGCCACCGCCTCGGTGAGGCTGAGAGTGGAGGCGCCGGAACGCAAGACCCTTTACCGGGAGCTCCTCGATCCTCTCAAGGCCAAGCTGCCTAGCTTGAACGCCAACGAGGCTCTCCGCCTCCTGTGGGAGAGGGAGACCAAGCTCTCCAGCGCCGTCGGGCGGGGAATCGCCATCCCCCACGCCCGGATCGCGGGGCTCACGCGGCCCCTCATCTCGTTCGCGCGGCTCCTGCACCCCGTCCCCTTCCAGGCGCCGGACGGCATCCCCGTGCGGCTCGTCTTCCTCGTCCTATCGCCGGCGGGCTACCCCATCGTCCAGCTCAAGCTCCTAAGCCGCATCGCGGCCCTCGCGATGAACGAGAACCTGCGCAAGCGCCTGCTCACCGCGAGGACTCCCGACGCCGTGCTCGACATCCTGCGCGCCGCCGACACGCTGCTGGCGTCTTAGGGCTCGTTACGAAATATCAATTCGCGGCTAAGACGAGCGCCCGCTTCCGCGGCGGAAGCCTCGAATAGAGAATCTCGAACGCCGCGCTCGTCCAGCCGAAGCCGATCTCGTTGGAATGATAGCCGAATTTGAGATCGCCGAGAGCGGCATCGCGCCGCTCGACGTCGTATTTCTCGAAGACGGCGCGCCGTTCGCGAAAGGACTTGAGTATGGTCGAGAGGAACTCGACGGAGACCCGGTCGGCGGCCTCGCCGTAGCCGTAGCGGCGCAAGCCCTCGACCGCGATCAGCTCGAGGGGCGCCCACCCGAAGGGGGCGTCCCATTGGTCCCCCGTCTTCGTCGTGCTCGTGACCAGCCCCCCCGCGTGCTCGAAGACCGGAAGGTTCGCGACAACGCGCGCCGCGCGACGACGGTCGGCGAGTCCCGTCCAGAGCGGATAGAAGGTCGAGAGGAAGGGGTAATGCCGCAATCGCCGGTGAACGAAGTCGTAGTCCTCGTAGATGCCGTCCTTATTATCCCAGAGGAGCCGGTTGACCCGGACTCGGCGGCCGCGGGCACGGCGATCCCAAACGGCCGCCGAGGTCCCCCGGCCCAGCTCTCGCTCGATCTTCGCCATGTCCCGCTCCATCCCGTAGAGCAGCGCGTTGAGGCAGACGGGATTGAATTCGATGACCTCCGCGTTGAAAGGGCCGAACCGCCCCGAGACATCGAATCCCGACTCCCTCATGGAACGGTCGTTCTTATAGAAGAGCGGCGTCAGCGCGTCGGTCTCGGCGTCGTAATAGCGCGCAAGATCGAAGCCGGGAGT
>JAJYFI010000115.1 GCA_021790955.1 bacterium
CTGGCGGCCGAGGCGTCGGCGAGGAAATGCTGCCCGAGCTTCGCCGGCACGACACTAGGCGGGCGAGGCGAGGCGCTCGCGCATGCGACGCATGAGATCGAGGCCCGTTTTCCAGATGTCCCCCGCCCCCAGGGTGAGGACGAGGTCGCCGGGACGAAGCTGACGGGCGACGTCCAGGCTGCGCGACAGCGGCGCGCAGGGGACCCGGGCGCGTTTGAGCGAGGAGAGTATCAGACCGGAATCGACGCCCCGCAGGGGCTTTTCCCCCGCCGCGTAGACATCCGCCACGTAGACGAGATCGGCTCGCTTGAATGCGGGGCCGAAGCGATCCGCCAGCATTTGAGTCCTGGAGAAGCGGTGGGGCTGAAAGAGGACCACCAAGCGCCGGGGCTTCCAGAGCGTCTCAACGGCTTCGATCGTGGCCGCGATCTCCGTCGGGTGATGGCCGTAGTCGTC
This sequence comes from bacterium, assembly GCA_021790955.1. Lineage (GTDB taxonomy): Bacteria > Elusimicrobiota > Elusimicrobia > UBA1565 > UBA9628 > JAJZAK01. The sequence goes on from JAJYFI010000115.1 coordinate 457, forward strand.
GATGAACTCGATGCCTCCCGCCCGTCCGAGGCGATCCATGCGGCGCCCGACGCCCCGAAATCGGGCCAAGCCCCGCGCCAGCCGTTCCGCCGGGAAACCCAGGAATCGGCACGCCGCCAGGGCGCCGAGCGCGTTTTGGACGTTGTGACGGCCGGGGACGCGAAGGGTGACCCGCGCTTGAAAGCGGCCGTCGCGGCAGGCGTCGAAGCTCGAACCGGCGCATGTGAGGCGCAGATTGCGGGGGCGCCAAGCAGCCTTGGGATGGAAGCCGTAGGTTACGGTCGTTCTCCCTATCTCGGCCGCGAGCCGACGCAGGGCGGGGTCGTCCGCGCAAAGGATCGCGGCTCCATAGAAGGGCAGGCGCTCCAAATGGGCCCTAAAGGCGCCCTTGAGATTCGCCATCGTCTTGTGATAGTCGAGGTGGTCGTCGTCGATATTGGTGACGACCGCCGCGAGCGGTTCGAGATGAAGAAAGGAGCCGTCCGATTCGTCCGCCTCGGCCACCAAATAATCGCCGAGGCCCAGCTTCGCGTTGCCGCGGATGTTCTTGAGCTGGCCGCCGATGATCATCGTCGGACGCGCGCCCGCCGCTTCCAGCGCCATGGCGGCCATGGACGTCGTGGTGGTCTTGCCGTGGCTGCCGGCGACGGTCAAGGTTTTCTTGAGGCGCGCCAACTGGGAGAGCATCTGCGCTCTATGAAGCACCGGAATCCCCCGCGCCCGCGCAAAGCGCAGCTCCGGATTGTCGCGCAGGATGGCGGAGCTCGCGACGAGAACCTTGGCGCCGCGGGCATGGGAGGCGCTATGTCTGCTGAAAATCTTGATGCCCAGCCCGGAGAGGCGCCGCGTGATCGCGCTGGGCTGAAGGTCGGTGCCGGAGACGTCATAGCCCAAGTTCCTGAGGAGCTCGGCGATGCCGCTCATGCCGACGCCGCCGATGCCCACGAAATGAATCCGTCCCGAAAAAGAGCCGTTGATGGAAGGCGCCGAAGACGGAAAGGAGGGCATGGAATCGACGGCGAAATTGTATCATTAAGGCTCATGGCGCCCGTACGCTTCGCCCAGGCGCTTTTTCTTCTGGCGACGACGGTCTTCGCCGCCTGCTTCCCCGGCGCGACGAAAGCCCAACTTTCCGATGCCGGGGTCAAGGCGAAGATCCTCTGGGAGCTTAAGGCCGACGGCATCGACATGGCGCATTTGACGGTCGAGGTCCATGCTGGCACGGCGTCGGTGTCGGGGCTCGTTCCCAGCTCGGCTCAGCGGCGGCGCATTCACGACCTTCTCCTACGCACCCCGGGCGTCGACGACACGATTGAAAATGTCGCCGTTGAAACCCCTCCTTAAGACGAGGCTGCGCTCCAGCCTTCTGCGCTGGTATCGCCGAAATCGCCGCGACCTGCCTTGGCGGCGGACGCGGGATCCTTATCGAATCTGGGTCTCCGAGATCATGCTCCAGCAAACGACCGTCAAGACGGTCCTTCCACGCTACGAGGAATTTTTGAAAAGTTTCCCCGACCTGAAATCGCTGGCGGCCGCTTCGGAGGAGTCGGTGCTGAAAGCCTGGGCGGGGCTCGGCTATTACAGGCGCGCCAAGGCGCTGCGCGAGGCGGCGATCAAGATCGGGGACGTCCACGGGGGCGTTTTTCCAGACCGTTTCGAAGACGTCATGGCTTTGCCCGGCGTCGGGCGCTACACGGCGGGCGCGGTGACGTCGATCGCTTTCGGCGGCCCCTACCCTGTCGTCGACGGCAACGTCGAAAGGGTTTTCTCGCGGCTTTTTGCGATGCGCGGCAAACTGAAAACCCAGGCCTTGACCGGGAAGATGTGGACCTTGGCCGAGGAGCTCCTGGCGCGAACGGCTCCCGGGGATTGGAACCAAGCCCTGATGGAGCTTGGGGCGACCGTCTGCCTGCCTGTCAATCCCCGCTGCCGGATTTGCCCGGTTTCACCCTATTGCGCCGCCCGCTTGGAGGGGGCCCCGGAGGCCTACCCGGAGAACGGCGCCCGGCAGCCAATCCAGGACATCCGCCTGGAGACGCTTTACATCGAGCGCGCGGGGAGGATCCTTCTGTGGAAGCGCGGCGACGACGAGCGTTTCCTGAAAGGCCATTGGGGCTTCCCCGAGAGCAGGCACGTGAGGGCGCGGCCCGGGAAGACGATCAAGACGGTCCGGCATTCGATCATGAGCCACCGCATCACCCTGAGCCTTCGCGAGGCGACGTTGCGTCGCGCTCCGCCTGAGGGGCGCGTCCGCTGGGCCGCGCGGGCGAGGCTCAAGGATTATCTCGTTTCGTCCCTGTGGCTTAAGTGCTTGCCGGAGTTTTGGAAGCCACGGCGGCAATAATCCCGCGCTCAGCGGGTCAGGATCTGGCCGATGGAGGACTTCCCGACCCTGAAGCGCACGTTCGGCGCGATGCTGCCGCTGCGGATCATGGCCAGCGCCAGGACGGCGTTGAGGCGGGACGAGTAGGTCGCGCTTTTGGTAAGCCCGACCTCGCCTCCCGCGGCGTAGACGGGAGTCCCCGGCCACGGTATCGCCGTCCCCTCGATCTTAAGCGTGACCAAGCGCCGATTGACGCGGCCCCGGTACTTGATCCGCGCCATGGTTTCCTGACCCATATAGCATCCCTTCGTCCAGCTGAGGCACTCGTCGAGATTGGCCTCCAGGGGCAAGGTGTCGGCGTCGACGTCGATGCCGAAGATGGGCACTCCCTTTTCGATGCGCAGCGGTTCAAGGACGCCCCCCACGGCGGCCGCGACGCCGGCGGACTGGAGGAGATGGATTAAGCGGTCGGCGAGAGTCTGGGGGATGAGGATCCTGAGCCCGTCAGGCCTCAGGACGGGATAGGACAAAACGACGACGTCGCCGCCGTTCCATGAAAGCACCGCCCCGCCGCGAGGCGGGAAGCTCGGCAGAGCGGCTCCCAAAGCAGTTTGGGCCGCCTCCAAGGACGCGGGGCCCGCGAGATCCACGATCGCCAGGCCGCCGGCGGCGTCCAGGAGCGTGCTCTGGCTTAACGGGATCATCTTGGAGATCGCCTTGTCGAACGCCGGGGCCCCCTCGCGCTCGACCAGGACGATCAGCGTTTTCCCCGTGTCGCAGATTTCCATGATCGCATCCAGCGTCCCCTTGGGAGTCAAAAGGCAGGAGGGGCTCCACGACACCGGACGCAGCGCCAGCACATCGGCGGTCACGAGCCCTTGGAGGAAAGTTTTGGCGTCGGGACCCTGAAGGATGAAGGGATGCATCGCGCCGTCGCGGCGAATGAACACCGTGCCTTGGAGCAAGGGATCGCCGCCCTGGGCGGACGAAGGTGGCTTGGGATCCATCTGGTGGAGACAGGCTTATCCTTGCCCATTCTAGCATGAAATTCTTATCCTACTTGCATGAGCGAGGATTTGAAGGGTCGTTTGGGATCCTGGTGGCGCAAGATCACCGGTTCCGCCGAGGGGGCGGCGGCTCCTGGGTCGGCCGTCGCGGCGACGGGGGCCAAATCCGGAGCCGAGACGGCGCCCTCCGCGGCGGAGGGCGAAGGAGGGATCGGCAAGGCGGCGAAGGCGCTTTTTTACCGGAAATGGAAAGACAAGGCCTTTCTCTCCGAGATCAGGACCCTCGGGGCCTACATGGCCCGGGACGGCGTGAACCTCAAAAACTTCAAAGAGGTCAAGGCGTGGCTTGAAAAAAACGAGGAGGGAATCAAGGCGGGGAAGTTTAAGGCCCCTCTTTCCTCCGCGTCCCCTCACGTCCCCTACGTCAAGACAGGCCCCCAGGTCGGACGCAACGACCCCTGCCCCTGCGGCTCCGGCAAAAAATACAAGAAGTGCTGCGGAGCCGCGAAGTGATCGCGAGGATCAAGGTCGGGCGATTTGAGGCTTTCCCCCTTTCCGACGGGCGATTCAAGCTCGACGGGGGCGCCATGTTCGGGGTGGTTCCCAAGCGTCTGTGGGACCGTCACGACCCCGCCGACGCGGACAACCGGATCGCGCTCAATCTGGGGGCTCTCTTGATCCGCACGCCCCGGGGCCGGAACGTCCTCGTCGACGCGGGGCTTTCGTCGAAATACGACCGCAACCGCAAGTTTTTGGACATCTACGCGGTCGATCGGCCCCGGACCCTGCGCGAGGAGATGGCGGAGTTGGGAGTTCTCCCGAAGGACATCCGGCTTGTGATCAACACCCATCTTCATTTCGACCATGCGGGCGGCGACACGGAATTCGGCGAGGGCGGCTTGCCCGCGCCGGCGTTCCCGTCCGCCCGGTATCTCATCCAGAAAAACGAGTGGGAGGACGCGCAGCATCCGCACGAGCGCAACAAGGCGAGCTATCTCGATGAAAACTACGCCATCCTGGAAGAACGCAGGCTTTTGGAGCTCGTGGACGGCGAGTACGAGATCGAGCCGGGGCTCACGGTCATCCGCTCGGGAGGGCACACGCGCGGGCCCCAGGTGGTCAAGATAGCATCGGAAGGAGAGACCGCGATTTTTCTTGGGGATTTGATCCCCACCGGGTCTCACCTGCCGCTGCCTTACATCATGGCCTACGACTTATTCCCTCTGGGAACCCTGGAGACGAAGCGCGCCCTTCTCAAGCGGGCCTTGGATGAGGGCTGGACCTTGATCTTCCAGCACGACGTGAGGAGGCGCTCCTGCAAGCTGGGCTTTAAAGACGGGCGCTATTTCGCGAAGTCGGATGCCGCGGCGGCCGTCTCTTCTTCGTAGACGGGACCTTTGAAATTTGGAGCGGGCGAGCGGAATCGAACCGCCGTCTTATCCTTGGCAAGGACACGTTCTACCATTGAACCACGCCCGCATTGGTGAACGGCCTTCATTATATAAAAATAACGCTCTACCAAAGCTCAGGCGGCACGGGAACGCGACGGGCCTTGACGGCCTCCGGAACCGGGAAAACGTCCAGGACGTTTGCGCGGACTCCTCGTATGCGGAAGCGCACGGCGCATTCGAGGAATTTCGCTTCATGGATCTTGCCCGGGGCCATCTGGGATCGATCGCGAGGATTGCGGGGATCGTGCGCCAGCGCCTGACGGATAAGCCGTCCCAAGCCCTTGCGCTCCCCCCGCTCAAGGCGCGAGAGCCGCGCCCTGGCCTCCCCGGAAAAAGAAACGGATAACTTGCGGCGCGGGGCGAGACGAAGCCAGCCCGTCTTGGCGTCGGAGATCGCGTCGGAGTCCGGCAGGTAAGGCTTGACGTCGATGATGGGGGTGCCGTCCGCGAGATCCAGGCCCGAGAGATGAAGGGTATCCCCCTCCACCTTCTCGAGCCTCGCCAATGAAAGCCCGATGGGGCTCGGGCGATGCGGCGAACGCGTGGCGAAGACCCCGACGGCCTTCCCTTGAAGCCGAGGCGGGTGCACGGTCGCGCAGAAGGATTTGTTGGCATTGAGGTGCAGGTAGCTCAGGATCCACACGTGGGAGAAGCCCGCAAGCCCCCTGAGGGATTCCCGGGGGATGAACGGCGGCCGCAGACGCAGCTTCGCCGTCGCGGCCGAAACGAGGCCGGATTGCCTCGGCGCGGCGAATTTC
>JAJYFI010000116.1 GCA_021790955.1 bacterium
ATGACACGAAAGTGAAGAACATCAAATTTGGGGAGTACTCCGGTGATGCGCGTCCTCTCTCTCGCCGTGGCAGCGGCATTAGCCCTTCTGCCCGCCGCCGCGTTCGCCAGCTCGGTCGTGGTCTCGCCAAGCAATCCCGACGGCTGGGCCTTCAGCAATCAGGACAACGCTCCGAACACGAATGCCTCCGGTGGTTTCGTCAGCGGCCCGGGCACGCCGCCGCTCGGCTCCGGCAGCGCCCAGTTCATCGTGAACGACAGCAGCAGCAGCGAGATTCTCTATAACCTGTCGCTCGACAACGGCATGACGGTGCTGGTTCCCCAGTTCATCAAGGAGGGGGACCGGGTGCGCATCGAGGTCGAGACGGGAAAATACCTGGACCGCGTGACGGAGCACGAGACGAAGGGCGCCAAGTTTACGACCGCGGCGCCCCCGCAGAGGGCCGAACCCCCGTCCGCCCCCGCCCAGCCGCCCAAGCCGGACAAGAGTTGAGCGGCTGCGCTCTTAACGGGGGGAGACGGCGTCGATGAGAAAGTTCGGGGGGCAGTTTCCCGAGGGCTGCGGGACGAGCATCTGTCCCAACTGTTCGGGAGGCAATAGATTCTTGGACAGTCCGATGCGGACCTCCGAGAGGATGGCCGTCCCGTCGCCGCGCCCAAAGCAGCCGAAGCTGACGTTTTTGGAGCTTCCGGCCCCGTAATCGGACTCAAAGGACGCGACGAGCGAAGCGAGGCTGACGGTCTGTCCCGTATGATCGGCGAGAAAGCGCCCGAGGCCGGACTTCGCCACGGCCAGCACGAGGCCGCCGGCCTGTCCGAAAAATGCGTCTGGAGAAAGCCCGGAGCAACTCCCGTGGCGGTACCATTCATGCATTTGAAGGCAAGTGCTGGAATTCGCCCCGGGCATCACCTCCTCTAAGCGGCTCGAGGCGTCCTGGGAAAGGCCGAAAGGAGGCATCCGGCACCACTGGGAGCCCGTGTCGAGGGATCGGATTTCGGGGGGAACGCCGCAATAGCCGTAGTCGTGGTGGCTGTCGCCGTTTTGATCGGGCCAAAGGCCATGGAGGGTTAGGTGCCGAGCTGCAAAGCTGTCGGGAGTCAGCGAGGCGCATTCGGAAGATTGGGGCTTATTCTCGCAGAATCCTGGATCCCAGGAGAGGGCCAGAACGTAGTCATCGAAATGCCCGGCATCGGGGCCGCTTTCCTGGTCGCCGGCGCGGAGCGATGCGGAAGAGAAAGCGAGGATGACGCCGAGGAGAGCCGTCGAGATGGTTTTTTTCTTCATATTCGTCCTATAACTTCTATTTGCGGCGCGTTCAAGGGCCGATGGTCCCGGGTCGTGGCGGGCCAAAGGGCCCACTACCGCCGTCCGGGAAGGAAGCCCGAGGAATGCCTCGCGACGACACGCCAGCGCGGGTCGACGTAGAGATTGTAGAGGGGCTTGAAGGCGTCGTCGTCGGCGGGCTTGGAGGAAGCGACTTGCCCCGCGGTGCCCCCTCCGGCGGGAAAGGCCGTGACGATGAGATGCCGCCCTCCGCGGACGACTTCGTAGATCAACAGCGGCTCGCCGTCCTCCGCGGCGCCGGGGACGGAGCGCATCTCGAAGAGATGAGTCCTCACGGACGCCGAAACCCTCCGGCCCTCCGGCGTCTCCCACGTCACGTCCTCATCAAGGCGGCCCAAGGGGGTGGCCGACGGTTCAAGCGCCGCGGCAGACGGCGGTGCCCCGGTGACGCCGATCAGCCGATAGACGGCCGCCGTCACGTTCGAAGCGAACTCGCCGGCCGGCGGCGTGGGGCTGAAGGTCCCCGCCGGCAACCCCAGTCTCTCGTCGATCTTGGCCTCGATCCAGCGCTTGCCCTTGAGCCCGTAGGGAGTCTGGAGTTGGGAAAAAAGGTATCCGTAGGTGTGCATCATTCCGGCCGGAGCGTGCGCGACTCCGTCGGTCACCCGGCGCGGAATGCCGAGTTCCGCCATCACCTGCTGGGGGAGGATATCGGCCTTGGCTCCCGCGTCGAGAAGATTCGAATCCGTCCAGTAGCGTCGGGAGATCGCGGCCGATAGGCGCATGTGGGCCGACAATCCGGGCAGGGCGTCCTCCAAATCGGCGGCCGTTTGGCCGCGCATCAACCGGGCGTAGAGTTTCGCGTAGAGGGCATAAGTCGCGGAAGCCGCCGGCGCCGAAGCGGCGGAGTCGGGCGAAGACGCGGCGAGGCGCAAGCTTCCGGCGACGTCGAGAGAGCCTTCGACCGACGACACGGCCCGATCGAAATCATCGGCGAAGAGGCAGGAGGCAACGGATACGCTCAGGACAAGGATGGGGGCAAACAAGCCGGCTTTTCTCGAAATCACGAGGGATTAATATCCCCGCAGACCTTTCTTGTCAAGGGCCTTTGTTGCGCGTGAATGGGAGGAGTCCCCGAGCCCTTAGAGGCGGTCGCGGAGGCTCTGGAGCGCCCCCTGGACGGCGTGCTTAACGAAGGTCACGCCGCGTTCGTAGCCGAAATAGGCCATGCTGAAACCCTGGTAGAGCACCTGCTCCGGCTTGGAGGGGACATGGTCGCGGAGATTGTCGAGCGTCAGCGGCGTCGAATCCTTGAAGTCTTTCTGGAAGAGATCGCGGTTGAGTTGGGCCACCGCCGCCTTGTCCTTGACCTCGACGTCGAGTTCGTTCTGGCTGACCTCGAGAAGGGGCATAAGGTTGCCCGATCCGACGCTGGCCCATTGCCCGTCGACGGAAACGGCCTTGGTGTGGAACATGCGGGGGTAGGCATAGACCTTCACGCCCGACTGGAGGAGCCTTTTGAGATGGTAGGCCTCGGCGCCGCCGGAGCTCTTGTGGTCGACATGCTCGTTGTAGACGTACCTCACATCGATTCCCCGGCGCGCGGCGTCGGCCAACGCCCGGAACACTTTGCCGTCCGTGAAATAGCTGTTCTCGATGCAAATGGAATGCCGGGCCTGTTCGATGTGGCCAAGCACGGATTTCCGGATGCGCCATTGGGAGTTCAGGTTGGGGTCGGTCGCGACGACCCGGGCCTTGGCGGCTGGGGACGGGACGGTTTCGTTCGGGAAGCTCTCCTTGGCCTTGCCGCCGCCCGCGGCCACCCAATGCTGGTCGAAGTGATGGGCGAGCTGCATCGTGGCGGCGGAGCCCACGACATGGGCCGCTGCATCATGCCAGGAATAGTTGCTGTCATTGGGCATGTAGCCGGTCGCGACGCCCTCGGTTCCGTCCATCACGAAGACTTTTCGATGGTCCCGCTCGAGGGGAAAGTAACCTTTTCGGCCCGCGTTCGAATAGAGCACCTGGATCCCCGCCTGGCGCATGGTGGCGAACATGGCGGCCGCGCCCTTCCCGCTCTGGGCCTTGCCGTCAAGGAAGTCGTGCAGGGGATTCACGTAATTCGAGTAGAGGTTGTCGACCAGCACCCGAACGTGGACGCCGCGGCGCGACGCGTCCATGAGGGCCTGGGCCATCTTCATGCCGTGGACATCGCTGCGGAAATCCATGAATTCGACGTCGAGGCGGGTCGTGGCGCGGCCGGCCATGTCGAGAAGGCCATTCTCGATCCTCGCGGGGCCGGCCCAGAATTCGACCTGTCGGACGGGCACGTAGGCCGAGCTGGGCTTCGCCTGGGAGAAGAGCGCCCGAGAAACGGCCTTGTGGGCGCCGTCGAAAAATCCGGAAAGAGAGGAATCGCCCTTGAGATCCTTGGCCGCGGCGTCGAGGGTCGGAGCCTTGATCGTGACCGGGGCCTGGGGGGTCCCGATGGCAGGCAGGATGGCCGCAAGAGAGGTGGAAGCGCTCGAGATCTTGACGGAGTCCTCGGCCCCGACGGGGATCGCCAGAGCCAGGCCGAGGGCGAGGAGGCCGTAGCGGGAGCGCATGGTGGATCCTGCGGCGCCTCTCATTGTTGGCGCGCGCTCCCGGCGTCGGCGACGGAGGAGACGTAGGACTCGAGAAGGGCGACACGCTTGGGCGTCACCTCGGGCCCGCCACGCAGAATCTTTCCGATGAAGCCGCGGGGAAGTTTTCCAGGCTGCTCCGCGGAATCCGAGGCCATGCGCTTCCAGAACAGGACCGCCTGCTTCGGGTCGTAGCCGGCCTTGGCCATCAGCATGGCCCCGACGCGGTCGGCTTCCTCTTCTTGGACGCGGCTGAATCCGATCGTCGTTCCCTTGCGGGCGCCGTTCGTCGCCAACCCGTAATAGGTCCCATACGCGATTTCAAGCGTGCTGATCCCCATGATCGTCGCGGGCGCGGCGACGGCCGCCAGCACGGGCGAAATGACCGCCCCGGCGGCCATCAAACCCCCTTGGACGAGGAGAATCTCGGACATTCGCTCGCCCATGTGCCTCTGGATGGCGTGGGCCATTTGATGGGCCAGCACGGCCGCGAGCTCGTCGTCCGTCTGGGCGAGCTCGGCCATGCCGGAGAGGACGCCGATCTTCCCTCCGGGCAAGGCGAATCCCTGGTCGGGGTCTCCCGCGATATCAAACGGCGCGGTCGTGGGGCCCGTGCGGACCAGATTGACTTCCCATTTCCAATCGGGGCGCCCGGAAACGGCGATCAGCCGCGAGGCGACGCGATGGACCCGTTGCAGGGCCCTGGCGTTGCCGGAAAGATGCGAATGCGCCAGAAAGCGCTGGTAGAGAGCCTGGCCGATTCCGTCTTCCCATTGTTCCTTGAAAAGATCGATGCGGCGTCGGCCCGTATTGGGCGCCGTCGTTTTCGCGTGGAGCTTCGCTCGGAAACGATGAAATGGCGCCTTGAGCTTTTGCAGTCTTCCGGGCTTCGCGAGTTGCGTTCCCGTCTGAAGGCTCTGGGTGAAGCTTGCGTCGCCGCCCGCGCTGATAGCCTCCAGGGACTGCGCGTGGATCGGCGGACAGGCGAAGGCCGCCGTCAGCAGGGACAGAATGGCCGTGTTCCTACGTGGTTGAACTCGCATGGGGAAAGTATAGCAACGGATCGCGAAAGCAGCGAGGGCCGTTGGGGTCTCTTGCGGGGGCCGAGGGTCCTAGGACCCTCGGTTACGCCGATTTGACGTAATCCGACACCAAATCCCAATTTCGGGAGATCTCGCGCTCGAGATCGGCCACATTCTGGCCGGCGCGTTGGCCTACGGCGCGCCGGCGGGCGGCGGGCAGCGCCGCCCGCCGCCTTGGCCAAAGACGGCTTTCTTCCATATAAAAATGACCACGTAGCTTCTGGCACAGCTCGGCCGTCAGGGACTTGAGCCGGCTAAAGTCGTATTTGCCTCCGAGGCGCAGGATTTCCAGGATGTCGCGGTGAAGGGCGAGTATCTCCTTATGCTGGGAGGCGATCGTCGCCGCGATCTTGGCGGTTTCCGGGCCTTCCGCGCGGGAGGGGCGCTTGAAAACCTCCATCTCGATGGCCTCGTGGCGCGCGAGCGCCGGAAGGAGAACGAGCAGGGCGCGCTCGATCTCGAGCCGCGCCGTCGGCTCGTCGCGGCTCGTCGCGGCATCGATGCGGGCGATGATCTTATGGAAGAGAGCGTGTTCCTTGGAGAGGATGTCAAGGATCGTCAATGGTCCCTTCCTTTGCCAGCTCTCGTCGAAGGGATCGCGGGGCGGGGCGATCCGCCTTCAAGGCGCCGCTCCATGTCCAGGATGCTGCGCGTCATGCGAAGGGCGGCGTCCGGGTTGAGCGAGACGCTGTCGATGCCCTCGGCCACCAGGAACTGGGCAAAATCGGGATAGTCGCTGGGCGCCTGGCCGCAGATGCCGATCTTACGCCTGAGCCTTTTGGCGGCGGCGATCACCCAGGAGATCATGCTCTTGACGGCCGCGTTCCGTTCGTCGAAGACCGAAGCGACGAGCTCGGAGTCGCGATCCACGCCCAAAATGAGCTGAGTGAGGTCGTTGGAGCCGATCGAGAAGCCGTCGAATATCTCGGCGAAACGCTCGGCCAGGACCACGTTGCTGGGCAGTTCGCACATGACATA
>JAJYFI010000117.1 GCA_021790955.1 bacterium
TGCCCGTCTTTAAGCGCCTGCGCGCAGCCGGCGTCCCCGTCGTCAGCGAGCTGGAACTTGCCCTCGCCTTCTCTGCGGCGGGCGAAATCATCGCCGTGTCGGGGACGAACGGCAAGACGACCACCACCGCCCTTGCCGGAGAAATCTTCAAGCGAGCCAGGGGAGAAAAGCGCGTCCACGTCTGCGGCAATATCGGCCTGCCCGTTTCCGAGGCCGTTCTTAAGGCCCGGCCGGGAGATACCCTCGTCATCGAAGTCTCAAGCTATCAGCTTGAAGACTCGCGGAGTTTCCGCGCCCACGCGGCCTGCCTCCTCAACGTCGCCCCGGACCACCTCGACCACCACGGGAACTTCCAGGCCTACGTTGCGGCCAAGTCCCGGCTATTCCGGAACCAGCAGGGCGGCGACTGCGGCGTTTTCAATGCCCGCGACCCTTGGACGGTCAAGATCGCCCGCGGATCGCCCGGGCGGCGGCTTTTCTTCGGCAAGGAAGGGTCCAACGCCTGGCCAAAGGGAGGACGGCTGCGGTTGCGGCTTGATGGGAGTCCGGAATATTCCGTGCGGCCGCCCGCCCTCCTTGGCGAACATAATCTCGACAACGCGATGGCGGCGGCGCTTCTGGGACTTGGTCGCGGCATCTCCTCGGCGGCGATCGAAAGCGCTTTCCGTGATTTTACTCCGGTCGAGCACCGCTTGGAGACCGTCGGGAGCTTCCGCGGGCTTGTAGCAATCAATGATTCGAAGGCGACGAACGTGGATTCGACCGTGGCGGCGCTTAAGGCTGTGCGCGCCAAGAAAGGAGGGGTGCTCCTGATTTTGGGCGGCCTCGACAAGGGGAGCCCCTACCGGCCCTTGCGGCCGCTCCTGGCCGAGGGGACGAAGGCCGTTCTCACGATCGGAGAGGCCGCCGCCAAGATCGAAAGAGAACTTTCAGGGGCCGTTCCCATTTTCAGCTGCGGGGAGATGAAGACGGCCCTCGCGACGGCCTTCGCTCTGGGGCAACCAGGCGACATCCTTCTCTTATCGCCTGCCTGCGCTTCCTTCGACCAATTTCGGAACTTCGAGGATAGGGGCCGCGCCTTTAAGAAGCTGCTCCGGGCGTATCTATGAGCCCGCGGGGGGGACGGCCCGACGAGGCCCTCTTCGGGATCGTCACGGCTCTCGTGGCGATCGGCTTCGTGATGATCTATTCCGCGAGCGCCATCTGGGCCGACGCCTACTTCCACAATTCCTACCATTATCTCGAGCGCCAGGGCATCTGGCTGGTCGCAGGGTGGATCCTTCTGATGCTGGCAAGCCGCATGGATTACAATCGTCTCAAAGAGTGGATGACTCCCCTCATGGTCGTCACCGCTATTGCCCTCGCCGGGGCCCTCGCCAGCAGGCCCGTGGCTGGGGTGCACCGTTGGCTCAAGATCGGCCCTCTCGGAATCGAACCCTCCGAATTCGCAAAGCTTTCCTTCGTCATCTATTTCGCCTATTACCTCGACTCCCGCCACAGCAAGCTCGCCTCGCCCGTCGCGGGACTCGTCGTTCCTCTCGGGGTCGCGGGCGTGGGCCTTGCTCTCATCCTCAAGGAACCGGACCTCGGAACTCCGGCCTTGATTGTGGCGACAGGTCTGCTTCTCCTTTATATCGGAGGGACGCGGCTGAAGCACATCCTTGCCGCCATGGGGCTTCTGGCGCCGGGCCTCGTCTATGAGCTCCTCCACGTCCGCTACCGCTATGAACGGCTCATGAGCTTTCTCTCGCCGCTCGCGCATTTCCATGGTTCGGGCTATCAGCTGAGCCAGGCCTGGATCGCTCTCGGCTCGGGAGGATGGTTCGGCAAGGGGCTCGGGGGCTCGGAAATGAAGCTTCTGCATCTGCCGGCCCCGTTCACGGATTTCATTTTTCCCGTGATTTGCGAGGAATTGGGGCTCGTGGGGGGGCTGGCCCTCATCGGGCTTTTCGCCGCGTTCCTGGCCCGCGGGCTCAAAATAGCGCGAGCGGCGCCCGACCTTTTCGGGATGCTGCTCGCGGCGGGGATCAGCCTCTCGATCGCCCTCCAGGCATTCTTCAACATCGGCATGTCGATTGGCTTGCTCCCAACGAAAGGAATCCCCCTTCCTTTCATATCCTTCGGCGGCTCCTCCCTCCTGGGCTCCCTCTTGGGCGTCGGCATCCTCCTCAATATTTCAAAACAGGCGCGCGCCGAAGGGCTCCGATAGCGGATGAAACGTCGGATCGTGATTGCCGGGGGGGTGGCGGGGGGGGCATTTTTACCCAGCCCTCGCCCTCGCCAAGGCTCTCAACATTGAAGGCCACGATGTGCTCGCCCTCGTGCGGCGCGAAGACCCCGCCTGTCGCCTTTTGAGCCAAGAAGGGCTCCCCTACGTGGAGATCGACCTTGTGGGTCTTCCCCGCTCGCTCTCGCCCAAGCTTCTCCTTTTCGTCTGGAAGCTCGCGACAAGCCTCCCCGCCCTTCGGCACATTCTGAAGGATTTTGCCCCCGACGCCGTCGTCTCCATGGGCGGCTACCTTGGTTTTCCGCTTGTTCTGGCGGCGGCGCTGCGCGGGATTCCGCGCTACGTCCACGAGTCGAACGTGATTCTGGGTCTTGCCAACCGAGCAAGCCTCGGCTTTGGTGCCAAGCTCCTGCGCGGGTGGCCGCTGCCCGATCAACCCGGCTCCGAGCTCACGGGGACCCCGGTGCGGCCTGTTCTGCTGAACAGACGCGGCGCCGCCGAGTGCCGGCTGGCCTTGGGGCTTGATCCCGCCAAGAAGACGCTCCTGGTCTTCGGAGGAAGCCAAGGTGCGCGCTCGATCAATGACGCCCTTCCGGAGGCTCTCCGTCCGCTTTCACGCGAGAACCTCGATTCTATTCAAATTCTTCATCTGGCCGGCCGCGGGCGCGCCGAGCCGCTAAGGGCCTCTTATGACCTCCTGGGAGTGCGGGCTGCGGCGCGCGACTACCTCGACGCCATGGAGTTCGCCTACGGGGCGGCCGACCTCGTCGTTTGCCGGGCCGGGGCCAGCACCCTCAACGAGCTTCTGGCCCAGGAAAAACCAGCGATCCTCATACCCTACCCTTTTGCCGCGGAGGGCCATCAAATGGCGAACGCGCGTTTTCTAGAGGAACGCGGCGCCGTCCGTGTCGTGGAGGAGGGCCCTGGTTTCCACGATCGGCTTTCGGGGGCGATCAAGGATTTGCTAGTTTCGAATCCAGGCCATCTCCGCCACGAGATGCAGCGCCATTACCAGCAAGACGACCTTCCTTCCCCAGCCCTCGCCGCCTCCCGCATGGCGGCGGCCGTCACCCGCGGGCTGTGAAGCCGACTCCGCGGCGGCCCCGCATCCTCATCACCAACGACGACGGCCCAGGCTCGCCTGGAGTTCAAGCCCTGATTTCAGCCCTCAGGCGCGTTGGCGACGTCACCACCATCACTCCAGACCGAGAGCGCTCCGCCGAGAGCCATTCCCTGACCCTTCATAAGCCGCTCAGGCTCAAGCGCTACGGCGAGGGGCTTTATGCCTTAAACGGCGGCCCCGCCGACTGCGTCCGATTCGCCGTGCTCGAATTCATGGGCCGAGGCGGCGTCGATATCGTCTGCTCCGGCATCAATCGCGGCTACAACATGGGAGAGGACATCGTCTACTCCGGAACCGTCGCCGCCGCCCGGGAAGCCGCGTTGCTCAAGCTTCCCGCCCTCGCGTTTTCCCAGGATTATGCCTGGCCTTTTCACGAACGCTCCGCCGCTTTCGCCGCCAGGCTCGCCAAGTTGGTCCTGAAGCGCGGCCTTCCGCGGGGCGTCTTCCTCAACGTCAATTTTCCGCCGACAAACGCCCCCTATCGCCGCGCCGAAATCGCCAGGCTTGGAACCCGCCTCTACACCCACAAGGTGACCAAGCGCTCCGACCCGAGGGGCGGCCACTACTACTGGCTCGTGGGCAAGGTCGTCGGCGGATTGAAAACGCCGGGGACGGACGTCGTCGCCGTCGCGCGGGGCTCCGTTTCCGTGACGCCGCTTCACTGGAATCCCACGGCCCTTGGCTTCTTCAACGATATGGCCGCCTGGAAGTTTTTCCGCGCGGAAGGCTCGCGGCCGTGAGCGAGGCCTACCGCACCATCGACTGCGCGGCGCTGCGCCCCGAGCATGCGGGGCATGCGGTCCGCGTCGCGGGATGGGTGCATTCCCGACGAGACCATGGAGGCGTCTATTTCTTCGACCTTCGCGACCGCTCGGGCGTGGTCCAGGTAGTCGCCCGTCCGGAAGCTCCAGAGGCCTTCAAGGCCGCCTCCCTGCTCGGCCCGGAGTTCGTCGTCTCCGTCGCCGGCGTCGTGCAGCGCCGGCCGGCCGGCAGCGAGAATTCCAAGATCCCGACCGGGGAGATCGAGCTCGCCGCCACCGGCATCCGCGTCCTCAATCCGTCGAAGCCCCTGCCCTTCGAGATTGACGAACGCTCGGCCGTGGGGGAGGAGACGAGGCTCAAGTACCGCTTTCTCGACCTCAGACGGCGCCGGATGCTTGAGAATATGACGATCCGGCACAAGGTCGCGGCCGCCGCGCGCCGCACGCTCGACGCCGAAGGTTTTATCGAGGTCGAAACGCCCATGCTCACCAAGGCGACCCCGGAAGGAGCGCGGGACTTCCTGGTCCCATCAAGGCTTTCTCCCGGCGCCTTCTACGCTCTTCCTCAATCCCCGCAGATCTTCAAGCAGATCCTCATGGTCTCGGGCCTTGATCGCTATTACCAATTCGCCCGCGCCTTTCGCGACGAGGATCTGAGATCGGATCGCCAGCCCGAGCATACGCAGATCGACGTCGAGATGTCTTTTGTCGAAGAGGCGGACGTGCACTCCCTGGTCGAGAAGCTGATCGTCAGCGCCTGCCGAGCGGCGGGCGTGGAGCTCAAGGCGCCCTTCCCGAGACTCGACTACGAGGAGGCAATGCGGCGCTACGGCTCGGACAAGCCCGACCTGCGCTATGACTTTGAGATTTCGGAGTTGACGCCCTTTTTTAGAGAAACAAAGCTCAAGGTCTTCCGCGAGCCCCTCGCGGACGGCGGCGTCGTGCGCGGCCTTAAGGCGGGAGGCTCTTGGTCCCGCTCGCAGCTCGACGAGCTCGCCGCCCTCGTCAAGACCCATGGGGCGAAGGGCCTGGGCTGGCTTGAGTGGGAGGCCGAGGGGGCGCCGTCTCCCATCGCGAAATTCCTCGGAGCCCCCGAGATGGAAGGGCTGCGATCGAGCCTCGAGCCCCGGAAGGGGGAGTGGCTTTTCCTCATCGCCGACAAGCCGGAGGTGGCGGCGCCCTCCTTGGGAGCGCTCCGCAAGGAGCTCATCTCGCGCCTCAAGCCCAAGCCGAAGACGGATTTTGCGCCTTTATGGGTGCTGCATTTCCCGCTGCTGGAGTGGGAGCCGGAGGAGAAGCGCTTGACCTTCACGCACAACCCCTTCACGGCGCCGCTAGAAAGCGAGGCGGGGAAACTCGAGAGCGACCCAGGGCATGTGCGCTCGCACCAATACGACTTGGTGCTCAACGGCGTCGAGCTCGCCTCCGGCTCGATCCGCAACCATCGCGCCGACATGCAGAGGCGCATTTTCGGCCTCATGGGATTTGGCGAGGAGGAACAGGAACGCCAGTTCGGCCTTCTTCTTCGCGCGCTCGAGTACGGGGCTCCGCCCCACGGCGGCATCGCGATCGGTTTCGACCGCCTCATAGCCATCTTGCGCGGCGAGGAGTCGATCCGAGAGGTGATCGCCTTCCCGAAGACCCAGAAAGGCATCTGCCCCTTGAGCGAGGCTCCCTCGACCGTCGATCCGCGCCAGCTCAAGGATCTTCACATCCAGATCGCGCTGCCGCGCCCCATCGCCGTCAAGCCGTAGCGTCCTTGACAATCGAGCCGCGAAGCGCCGATCGAAGGCGTCCCGTCCGCGCCGCTCGCGGCTTCGT
>JAJYFI010000118.1 GCA_021790955.1 bacterium
GGGAGCGTTTCCTCGCAGACAAGGGATTCGGGGGAGACGCCGCCCGCCGCCCGAATCTCATCGGGGCTGAAGGGACCCTTGATGCCGGAGCCTTGGAATACCCAGTAGCGCATGCCGCGACGTCCGGTTCACGCGATGCCGCTGCGCGAAGACCGGCGCCGAGCCTAAGGGTGGCTCCCCCTTATTAAATTTTCAAGTCGCAACCCTTAAGGCTCTCCTTCGACGGCGGTCGCCTGCTCCTCGATTCCCGGCATCGCTTCGGCGCCTTCCGAAGGAGCCTCGACGACGCGCTCGGAGGAGCTCTGGCAGGCCAGGCAATAGCGCGTGTAGGGGATCGCGTCAAGGCGCGCCTTGGGAATGGGATTGCGGCAGCGCTCGCAAAGCCCGTAGGTCCCCTGCTTGATCCGCTTGAGGGCGGCCTCGATCTGATCGAGCATCAACCGCTCGTTGCCCGAAAGCTCGAAAAGAATCTCTTTCTCCAGCGACTGGCTCGCCTGATCGGCCTCGTCGCCGGGCTCTTCCCGCCCCGCCTCGCGCATCGGCCTGGCGAGAACCGTGCGGCTGAGGCCTTCCTGCATCTCAAGAAGTTGTTTTTTATACGCGGCGACCGGCAGACGCGGAGCCTTCGCCTTGACCGGCCCCCCGGAGGAGGGCCGCGACGACGCCTTGCGCTTGGGGGGCCGCGCCGCCCTCAAGCCCGATGAGGAAGCTTTCTTATTTACCATTGGGATGTCCGCCTTTCGTTCCGAATTTCGCGCCTTAGATAGTCATTGAGAGACGTAACGCCGCCACCTATCCATCATACTACCAGCCACAGCCCGATTCAAGACGCCCGCAAGCATCCGTCGAGCCGTCCCCTGACCTTCCGCAATTTATTCCTTGACGCTCAAGGGCCCCGATCCGACCTGGGTGATCAGCAGCGCCGCCCCGAGCATCGACAGGTTTTTCATGAACATGATCTGCTGGAGCATCGCCGCCTGAGGGTCGGGCAGCCCCCAGAAGCGGTGCATGCTGAGGGTGACGGGAACGAGAAAAAGCGCGATGATCCAGGCTCCCCACCGGGCCTTGTAGCCAAGGGCGATGCTCAAACCGCCCAGAATCGCCATGGCTCCCGACAACGGGACGACCATCGACGCCAAAGGCACCCCCTGGGAAGCCGCGTAGGCGATCGTCGCAGCCCTGAAGTGGCTCGGCCCAGCCATGACGAAGATGGCCGCATAACAAAACCTGCCCAAAAGCGCGAAGTATTTCATCCGTTCTCCTCCCTACGCCGTGATTAAGGCGAGTGAGTATAGTAAATGCGCGATTCAAAAACGAGCGGAAGAAAAGCTGCGTACCGTCGTGCGGTCCATCGCAGCGAAAACGGCCAGGCAAAAAAGGGCGAGGCCCGCGGCCCACGCGGCCCGCGCCGATGAAGAGGCTCGCGAGACTCTCAGATCCATCCATTGCCGGAAGCTCTCGCATTCAAGGGCGAACGGCATAAAGCCGACGTAGCCCAGCCACGGCATTTCGAATATCTTCGGACCGCGGGGCCAGGGGATCGTGTAGACCCATTTAACCGAGGCCCAGTAATTAAAAAGCTCCCAGAAAAACCCGCACAAAAGCCCCGCCCCCAGGAGCGCCGCCCCTGCCCGACGCTCTCCCTGAAGCCAGCGGAAAAGCCAGGAACGCTCCGGCGCCTCCCTCATGAGAGCCGGTTCAAGGATCAGGAAAACGCCTCCCCATACCAACGGAAAGAAAAGACGGGGCCACGCCATGGGCAACGCCAGGAAAAGAACGCCACAGGCTTGCGCCGTCCCCAGCCATCGGCGGCGGACTTCCCGCCGAGGAGAGACGGCCGGACCGCGCGGCAGGAAGCCCTCGATGAAATATCGGCCCTCCTCGATCGCGGGCAGCACCGTCGCGAATGAAACCGCGTAACCGCACCAACGGATCACCAACGGCTCCGGCAGGCCCTCGTAGGCCCAATTCCTCAGACGGAAGTTGAGGAGCTCAAAAAAGAGCCACCATGGGATCGACACGAGCGCCAACGTCAGCGTGCCTCTGGGCGAGTCGCTCCAGGGCGAGCGGCCGAAGAGCAGGCGATTGCCGCCGTCGGCGAGAAGAAACCATCCACCCCAGGCCCACAGATAGAAAAAATCCGCGATGAGGCGGACGTGAAGAGCGAGGCCCCCATAGGCAAGCCCAAGGCCCAAGATGCCGGCCGCACACTCACGGGCTCCCGATTTATTCGTCGCCGTCGCCATCATCACCTCCCGCCCTTTAAAAAGTATAATACACCGCTTTTCATTTCTAAATGAAAATAAGCAAGGAAGGAGGACCCATGCCGACCGCCGCCACGAAGACGAAGGCCAGCCCCTCGCGGGATTTCAAGGTCAAGGATTTGAGCCTGGCTCCTTGGGGACGCAAGGAAATCGAGGTGGCCGAATCCGAGATGCCGGGCCTCATGGCGCTGAGGGAGGAGTTCCGCGGCAAGCGCCCCTTGGGAGGCGCCCGGATCGCAGGATGCCTCCACATGACGATCGAGACCGCCGTTCTCATCGAGACCCTCACGGAGCTCGGCGCGACGGTGCGTTGGAGCTCCTGCAACATCTTCTCGACGCAGGACCACGCCGCCGCGGCCATCGCCGCCAAGGGCGTTCCGGTCTTCGCCTGGAAGGGCATGAGCAACGAGGAGTTCGACTGGGCCATCGAGCAGACGCTGCGATGGCCGGACGGCGAACCCCTCAACATGATTCTTGACGACGGCGGCGACCTGACCGAGATGGTCCACCAGAAATATCCGGAGTGCTTGGAGGGACTTGGCGGCATCACGGAGGAGACGACCACCGGCGTGCACCGCCTGGCGCGGCGGGCCCAGGAGCATACGCTCGGCGCCCCGGCGATCAACGTCAACGATTCCTGCACGAAATCGAAATTCGACAATCTCTACGGCTGCCGCGAGTCGCTGGTGGACGGGATCAAGCGCGCGACCGACATCATGATCGCGGGCAAGACCGCGATCATCTGCGGCTATGGCGACGTGGGGAAGGGCTGCGCCCAGGCTTTGAAGGGACTTGGCGCGCGAGTCCTCATCACGGAGATAGATCCCATCACCGCGCTCCAGGCCGCGATGGAAGGCTTCCAGGTCGTGACGATGGATCAGGCGGCCCCCGTCGGGGACCTCTTCGTCACGGCGACCGGCTGCCGCGACGTCATCACGAAGAGCCACATGGACCGCATGAAAAGCCATGCCGTAGTCTGCAATATCGGGCATTTTGACATCGAAATCGACATCGCTTCCCTCAATAACGACAAGAAATTGAAGCGCGAGACGATCAAGCCCCAGGTCGATCACTACATCTGGCCTGACGGCAAGATCCTCATCGTCCTTGCGGAGGGGCGTCTCGTCAACCTCGGCTGCGGCCAGGGCCACCCCAGCTTCGTCATGAGCGCTTCGTTCACCAACCAGGTCCTCGCCCAAATCGAGCTTTGGAAGAACAAGGAGACCGGCAAGTATCTCAAAGAGGTCTATATGCTTCCCAAGGTTCTCGACGAGAAAGTGGCGCGCCTGCACCTGGGCCGCCTGGGCGTCAACCTGACCAAGCTCACGTCCAAGCAGGCGGATTACCTGGGCGTCCCACAGGAAGGCCCGTACAAGCCGGATTATTACCGGTATTAAGCCACCGAAGGCGCCGGAAGGCCGAACAAGGTGCGCCATGGACCGCAAGCTCATCCTTTCTTTCCTGGACCAAACCTCGGTTCTCAGGCCCCCCAAGCGCCTCCTTGCGACCTTCGGCTCCACCGAGATTGAATACCACCTGCTCTCGCCGATCGACCGACTGTCGGACAAGACGCGGCTGCGTTCGGGGCGGGTTCTCTCCGAACGTCCTCAGATCCTGACGGCCGAAGCCTTGAAGGCGCGCTTTCAAGGCTTCGGCGCCGACGCGGCGCCGTTCATCGATTTCCTGCATTCGAATTACGGAGACGCTCTCAAGGCCCTTCAGTACGTGTTCAAGAACCAGGACATGGAAACCCAGGTCCTCTCGGAAAAGCCGGAAGTTCTCGCCAGGCGGCTCTTCAAAGCATGGAAAGGAGAAGGCTACGACAAGAAGGCCCTTGTCCTTTGCCCCGATGGGGCATGGTCCTTGGCCCTCATGAAGCTGACCCTCGATGAGGCCGTCCGCTCCTTTCCCACCCACGTTCGGGACCTCGGTCGGCGAGGCCTCTTCGATCCCGAAAAATACGCGCGCGATCGGCGCCGCCATGAGATCGAGGCGCTCTTCGCCGACGCGGAGTCGGATCGGAACGTCCTCAATCGGCTCGGAGCAAAGCTGCGCGAATACGGGCTCTTCGAGGAATACGAGAGCCGCTTTTTGAGCTACTTTTAATGCCCCGCCGCGCCGCCGCTCGAATCGGTGAAAAGGCGCGCGGCATCCGTAAAGCCCCCTCACGGAGAATCTTATCGACGATCACGCGCGCCGAGCTCTCTCGAATTTGCGTCGATGCGGCGCCCAACGCGGTGATCATGACGAACGCGGAAGGCCGGATCGTTCTTGCCAACGCCCAAGCCGAGAAGCTTTTCGGCTACTCGAAGCGCGAGATGCGCGGCCGCGAGATCGAAGTCCTCATTCCCAAGCGCTACCGCCCGGGACACGTCGGCATGCGCAACGCCTACATGAAGGCTCCGACCGCGAGCGCCCTGGGGACAGGGCGGGACCATTTCGGGTTGCGCAAAAGCGGAATCGAATTCCCGGCCGAGGTCGGGCTCAACCCGGTGCGCACGCGGGACGGCCTCTTCGTCATCGCCTCGGTCATCGACATCACCGCGCGAAAGGCGGGCGAGGAAGCGCTGAGGGACAACGAGGTCACGCTGCGCCGCGCCCAGGAACTGGCGCGCCTGGGGACCATCGTCAGGGACTTCCTCGATCCCTCCCGCGACCGATGGTCTGACGAGATGTACCGCATCGCGGGGCTCCCGCCCGGTTCGCCCGTCCCCTCCCAAAAGGAGTTCGTGGACCGCTTCATCATGGCCGACGACCGGGATCTCTTTAACGCCGTCTCCGATCAAAGCTATCGTGACGGGCACCCCTTTCACCTCGAATTCCGCCTGCGGCGGGCCGATGGCGCCCTCCGCTACGTCCGGTATACCGCTGAAATCATCCGCGATCGACGCAACAAGGTCGTGCGCATGCTGGGCGCGGCGCAGGACGTCACCGAGGCCCGCGCCCTTCAGAAGCGGCTTGCCGACAGCCGGGTGCTTTCGGCGATCGGCGAGATGGTCACCGTGGTCGCCCACGAGATTCGGAATCCCCTCAACTCCATCCTCATGGCGTCAAGGGCGATCACCAGGGAGGATCTCCCCGCCCCGGATCGCGCCCAAATCTCTTCCATTCTCCTCAACGAAAGCGAGCGTCTCAACAGGACGCTGGCCGACTTCCTCCAGATGGGGCGCCCGCGGGAACCGCGCCTGCAGATGGGCGACCTCAACATGGCGGCGAGGGAAGTCCTCGCGGCCGCGAAGGCGGACCCTCATTTAGTGGGCTTGACTCATGTCGAGGAGGACCTCGACCCGAGCCTGCCCCAGCTTCCCTTTGATCCCGATCTCAGGCGCCAGGTCCTCTGGAACTTGGTTTCAAACGCTTTCCAGGCGTTGAACGGCTCTGGAACGCTTAAAGTCCGGACGGAATTCAGGCATGGAGAAGCCGCCATCCATGTGGTGGACTCCGGTCCGGGGATCGCTCCGGAGGTCCGCGACAAAATCTTCACCCCTTTTTTCACGACGAAGACCAAGGGGACGGGACTGGGGCTCTTCAGCTGCAAGCTTCTGCTGGAGCAGAGCGGCGGGCGGATCGGAGCGGCCTCCCGGGAGGGGGAGGGCTCGGAGTTCTGGATTACCTACCCCCGGGCAAACTCCTGAC
>JAJYFI010000119.1 GCA_021790955.1 bacterium
TGCGTCGGCGTCAAACGGGCGTATGTTGAAGCATCGGTCTACGAGGACTTTGTCGCAGGGATAATGCAAAGCATCGCAGGTCTTCGTGTCAGCACCGATCCGGCTGCGGACCTCTGCCCGGTTTCCTTCACGAGGACAGCCGAACTGCAGGCTCAAATCGAAGACGCGCTCGACCGCGGAGCCACACTGCACAGCCCGCGGGATTGCAGCAGCTTCCTCGGGAGCGAGCCGATGCTGCTCACCGGCGTCCCCCCCGAGTCTCGCATTCTCACCGAGGAGTGTTTTGGCCCCGTGCTCTGCGTCATGCCCTTTAACGACGAGGAGGAGGCTGTCGCGCTCGCCAACGCCTCGGACTACGGGCTTTCGGCGTCGGTATGGACCCGGGACATCGGACGCGCCCTCCGCGTGGCCAGGGCCGTCAAGTCCGGGGTCGTCTCGGTCAATTCCTCCCACAGCGTCCATCTCGAGGCTCCTTTCGGCGGCTACAAGAAATCCGGCGTCGGCCGGGAGTTGGGCTTCAAGGCCCTCGAGGGCTACAGCGAAGTCAAGAACGTCTTCGTCGCCGAAAAATGACCGCTGGGGGGGTAGGCCCAACGTCCTATAAAAGAAAGGGACCTTCGCCTCAGGCGCGCCGGGCATGGACTCGGATAAAATAATTCCGCGGCGCGGGACGTTGCGCCGCGCCGAAAGCTTATAGGGAATTAATTGGAGGAAACATGATATCAAGCAAAAAAATGGGGATCATCTCGGCGGCCATCCTCGCCGCGGGAGTTTTTTTCGCCGTAGGCGTCCGGGCGGCCGATGAGACCGGCCAGCAGCCGTCCCAACCCACCGGCTATCTGCCGCAATGCCATCCCGTCGACGCATTAAACGACCCCAACCATGTTTTGCCGGACGGCTGCGGTTACAAGCCGAGCCTCAATCCCGCCAAGCTCGCAAGGCAGGATGAGGCCTGCGTGGTGGCCGACGCGATGGCTTGCGAGCTTGAGGCTGGAGACCCTCAAAGAGTGGCGGCCCAGCTCCAGCGGGTCCAAGCCAACGCCCCGGACTATTACGCCATGATCGTGGACCGGCTCCAGGCCTACGGCTACCAAGTCCCGGCGAGCTCCGGCGGCCAGGACGATTAGCTCTTAGCCGGGAGCCGCCAACCGAAGGCCCCAGGCCATCGGGGTCAGGTCTCAACAATCAACGCTTGCGCGTCTGCGCGGTGAGATGTTGAAAGTTGAGACCTGACCCCCTCTGACATTTGGTAAAATTTTTTAGCTAAAAATCGCTTTTTCAAGAGGGAGAAATAGGCATGATCACCACGGCGGAACTGCGGGTCGGCATGGTCATCGAGAACGAAGGGCAGCTCTACGAGGTCCTGGCCTGCCAGCACCATCGCATGTCCCAGTCGCGCGCCGTCTACCGCACGACGCTGCAGTCCCTGGACACGGGCGGCGTCGTCGAACGCTCCTTCATGTCGGGCACCAAGCTGCGCGAGGTCCCGGTCACCAAGCGCGAGAAGACCTACATCTACGACGAAGGCGACAAGGCCGTCTTCATGGACATCGAGAACTACGAGCAGGTGGGGTTTCCCAAGTCGCACCTGGGCCCGCAGGCGAAATACCTGAGGGAAAACATGGAGGTCCTGGGCGTCTATGTGGACGGCAAGCTTGCGACGATCGAGCTTCCGCCCAACGTCGTCCTCACCGTGACGAGCACGGTCCCCGGGGTCAAGGGAGACTCCGTTTCCAATATGATGAAGCCCGCGACGATGGACACGGGGCTCGAGGTGCAGGTCCCGCTCTTTATCAAGGAGGGGGACAAGATCCGCGTCGACACCCGCACGAACGCCTACGTCGAGCGGGTCAAGGAGTAGCGCTCGACCGCGAACCGATGATTAAAGCGGTCATCTTCGACATCGACAACACCCTCACCGACTTCATGCGCATGAAGCGCGCGGCGGTCGAGGCGGCCGTCGAGGGGATGATCGACGCGGGCTTGAAAGCCGACAAGGACGACCTCATCCGCAAGATTTTCGACATCTACTGGGCCAACGGCGTCGAGGACCAGAAAATTTTCGACAAGGTGCTTCTCCAGGAGGAGGGGCTCATCAACTACCGGGTCCTCGCCTCGGGGATCGTCGCCTATCGCCGCGCCAAGGCGGGCACCATGGCGCTTTACCCCCATGTGGGCTCAACCCTCTCCGAGCTCATGCGCCTGGGGGTCAAGATGGCCGTCATCTCGGACGCGCCCAGGCTCGAGGTGTGGCTGCGGATCGTCGATTTGGGGCTTCACTACTATTTCGACAACGTGATCACGGCGGACGACGTGGGCGCGAAAAAACCGGCGCCGCTGGGTTTTCAGAAGGCCCTCGATGTCCTGGGGACCGAGCCGAAGGAGACCTTGATGGTGGGCGACTGGGCGGAGCGCGACATCGCGGGCGCCAAGGCCTTGGGCATCCGCACCGCCTGGGCGAAATACGGCGACACCTTCGAGACCAAGGACTCGGGCGCCGAGTTCGAATTAGACGACATCCAGGACCTCATCGGGATCATCAGGAAGGACAGCCGTCCGGAGCCGGCGGCGAAGCCCCGCAACCCCGCATCGAAAGCGACGCGACGAGCCGTTGAAAGTTGAGACCTGACCCCTCGCAAAAAGGCGGCGCCGGAAAATCCGGCGCCGCCTTGACTATGGAGACGAGAGAGATTCCGGTAACTCTGGAATCTCCGCCAACGCGATCAGTATACCCTCCGGCATCGCCGCCGTCAATATCGGGCGGACGGAGCCAACGTTGAAAGAGAGTCCGTCCGCCGTGTACCCCGGCGGGGGCTTGAACCCCGATCTCTCTCGTCGTTGGCGGAGGCTCTGTCCAGTTGAGCTACCGGGGCACACTTTATATACGGGGCAGGGACCCCTTTTGTTCCCGAAGGCGGGGGAAAATGGAAGCGGCGCCGAAACTTCCGGCGCCGCCGTGACTACGGGAAGTGCTCCGATAGCTTGGAGCCCCCTGCCAGCCTATTATCGTCCAGAACTTGAAAACTGTCAAGGGCGGAGACCGCTGACTTTGGAGGAAGGAACCCCCGCCCTTGCGACGGCCCCGGCCGGGATTCGAACCCGGATCCTTCCCGTAGTCAGCAGGAGGCTTTATCCAGTTAAGCTACCAGGGCTTACTTCTAATACGGATCAGGGGCCCTTTTTGTTCCCAACCTTGAGAACCGTTTTCACCTGTTTCTTCCTGGCACTGGCAATTTTTTTCCCGCCTTCGGCCGGTGCCCTGAAAATCGAATTGCTCTCCGCCGCCGAGATGGGGACTCTCGGCATGGGGAGGAAGATTTCGGCCCAGCAGATCCAGGTCGTCGCGAGCCGCGTCCTGGTTAAGTTCCAGCCCTCCATGGCCATAGCTCAAAAGAAAGCTATTCTAAATCCCCTGGGCCACTCCATCGCCGGGGAGCTTTCCAAGATCGGCTGGACCGTCGTCGACCTCGCGAACGGGACCCGCGTCGCCGACGGGCTCCAAACCCTCCGCGGCCTGCCCGGAATCATCGCCGTCGCGCCCGATTACGTCTACCGGGCGCATGCCACGCCCAACGATCCGGACGTCTCGCAACAGTATGGGCTGAGCCAAATCGACGCCTTCGGGGCGTGGAACTACGAGACCGGTTCAACCAATAGAGTCACGATAGCGGTAATTGACGCGGGGATCGACGGCACGCAACCTGATCTTGATGGCAAACTCGCCAACACAACCAGCGTCTTCATTGATCCGGATAGCTCATTGTCCCCGACTATCATCAGCACCGGAAGCATGATTCTGGTCGCTACGGGAACCGCCATTGTAGTGAGCACCGAAACTACGCTCCCTGCCACCCTTATTGCGAGCGCCGACAATGCTATGACAAGCATTGTCGATACAAGTCCCATAACTGCAATTTCAATAAGTACCGGAGCGATGATCGCCGCCAATGTTGGCACTTTGGTCGTTACGACGACCACCATCTCTTTCAGCACCGTGGCGACCAACGGCACCACGACAGCCGATACGGTTTCCACAACCACCATTAGCGGCTCACCTGTGATTGTCTTAAGCACCGAAACCATTGCCGTCGTGAGTACAGGAACTTTGATTGCTGTGTACAGCACCACAACAATTTCCAATACTCTCGTCAACAACCCGCCTACTGCGGCCTGCGAGCATGCAACTCAAGTCGCCGGGATTGCCGCAGCCTCGACAAACAATAGCTATGAAATCGCTGGGGTCTCCTGGGGAGCGCAACTTGTGTCCTTAAAGGTATTCAACCCCGCTGACTGCAATTCCGATTGCTCGGATGCATCCGGAAAATCCTGCGCGACAGACGACGTCGCTATTTCAAGCGCCATTCTTTATGCTACAGACTTCCAGAATAATTCTTCCTACGGTCGCCTAGTGATCAATATGAGCCTTGGCGGGTCCGAGCCATGCTCACAGATCGCAGCAGATGCGATCGCCATCGCGACCGCCGCCGCCATCCCCGTCGTCATCGCCGCCGGCAATGACGGCCCCGGTGGCGATACAATTGAATCACCTGCCGACTGCGCCTCAACGGCCCTCTCCGGCGGCGTCATCCCTGTCGGCGCAACGGATCAGAACAACAATATCGCTTCTTTTTCCTCGACGGGCCAGGAGCTGGCTGCCAACGGCGTTGTCGCACCCGGCGTAGGCATTTTGTCGACGACTCTAAGTTCGGGGACCACTTCCGGCGACGGCACTTCATTTGCAACCCCACACGTCGCGGGACTGGCGGCACTCATCCTTTCGGCCGAACCAAGCTGCGGGGGACAAAACTGCGCCGCCTACGTCCAAAACGCGATCCGCGCCTCCGCCGACAACATCGGACTCTCGGCGGATTATCAGGGCGCGGGACGAATCAACGCCTTCAAGGCCCTGCGCCTGGCGACGCAAGGGACGCTCTCCAACTTCGCCGGACAGCAGGAGCCCATCGCCTTCCCGAATCCCTTCCGCCTCGCCCAGGCGAACAATCTCTCCTTCACCATCCCGCCCAACCTCGCCGGGGCCTCGCCGACGATCAAGATTTACACGGTTTCGGGACAATTGGTTAAAGAGCTGTCGGGGCTGACCTGGGACGGGCGCAACAGCTCCGGCAACCTCGTGGCCTCCGGCACCTATATCTTCCTCGTCCAGACCTCCAACGCCCAAGCGAAGGGCCGCTTCGCCGTGATCCATTGATGCCCCATTATTTAGTAGCCTCTAACTTGAGGACCCAACGGACCCTCGCCTCCCGGGTCAGCCGGGCCGACGACTTCGTGTCGCGAAGCCGGGGACTTTTGGGAAGGACGGCCATGGAGCCGGGAGAGGCTCTTTGGATCGAACCCTGCGCCATGATTCACACCTTCTTCATGAAGTTTCCCATCGACGTCCTCTTCCTCGACAAGGAGCGCCGAGTCGTCCGTGCGATCGAAAACATCCAACCCTTCCGGCTCTCGCCTTGGGTGGGGAAAGCCCGCAGCGTGCTCGAGTTCGCGGCCGGGACGCTCAAGGCCGCGGGCGGGGCGCTGCCCGGGGACGGCGTGAGCTTCACCTTTCCCTCATGACGACTCCCGCCGCCGAAACATACGATTTCAAGACCCCCTCGGGCGTCGAGATCGAGCGCTACTACGGCCCCGACACCCATCCCGTCTCCCAGGCAGAGCTGGGAGAGCCGGGACGCTATCCCTTCACCAGGGGCATCCACGCAACCATGTATCGCGGCCGTCTCTGGACGATGCGCCAGTACGCGGGCTTTGGCACCGCCCAGGAGACCAACCAGCGCTTCCGCTGGCTTCTCGAAGAGGGCCAGACCGGGCTTTCGACCGCCTTCGACCTTCCGA
>JAJYFI010000120.1 GCA_021790955.1 bacterium
CGGCGCGGCCGGCTCCTCCGCCGCCGGCGGAACTGTTATGGGGCGCGGCGGTTCCGGCGCGGCCGCCCAAGATTCCTCGACGAGCGGCGCCTGAGGGGATTCATCCTTTCTTGGCTTCGGCAGATCGAGGTCAATCGAATCGATCTTAAGGCCGTAGTCCTTCAGCAGGCTCTCCAGCTTGTTGGAGAGGGAATCGTCGCCCATCACAATCCCGGATCAGCGCGAATTCTGACCCTGATACCGGTGGACGATCTCCGACACCTCGCGTTTTAAGCCATCCTTCAATATCTCGAGTTCCGCCTGCTTTTTCTTGTATTCCTGCGCGATTTCCGAGGCGCGCAGGGCCAGCTCCTCTTCCTTTTTAATGAGGGCCTGCTCCCGTTCCACCTTGCGGGCCTCCCACTCGCGCACTTCCCTGAGGAATTGATCCCGCGATTCTTCAAGGTCCCTATGCCGACGGTTTTCCTCTTCGTGCCTTAGGCCCCAAGCCGCTTCCAGATCGGCCTGCCGTTTCTGAAGATCGCGATAGAAAGCCTCCATCTTCTGGCCTTGGGACTCGTCGAGGTGGGCGATCGCTTTCAAATACTTCTCGTGGAATTGGAGGTTTTCCGCCTCCTTCGACTGAACCTTGTCCATCAAAAAAGCGATTTCCCTGTCCCGGGCCGCGAGCGACTCCTCGGCCGCGCGCCGAGAGGCCTGGGCGGTCTTGAGCTGCTCCGAGATATCGTCTATCTTGCGTCCATAAAATTGAGCGAGATCCTGCTCCAAGATCGCTTTTTGCTCCGCGAGGGATTTTTTATAGAAGGAGACCAAATGCTCGACGTGCTGGGCCTCCCCGCGGAACTCCTCGACGGCCGCCTGAAGGGCGACGGCCTGCGGCGAATTGTCGGACCAGAGCTTCTGGCACAACTCCTCGATCCGCTGCCATGCCGCCGTCAGCTTCGTCTTGTCGACGCCGAGCTCCGCAGTCTCCATGAAGATCTCCTTTTGAGGCTAAGGGTACCGGCGCCGTCCGTGCCGTGCGATTGTAACGGAGAAAGCCGGCTTTATCAATACCCAAAACGCGAAATTGGCGCCCCGTGGAATCGGGCTTTGAGCCCCCTCACCACAACAGCCTCGACCGTCTCATGGAGGAAAACCATGAGCGGACTCAGTATAGCAAGCCTCAAGCCGGAGAATCTCACCTGGGAGATGGCCTTTCGGCTCTTTGCCCTGCGCTGCAAGTCGCAGAATCTCTCCGAGCGCACCCAGAGCCTCTACGCGAGCCACCTGAGTCTCTTTAGGCGCTGGCTGGCGCGCAACGGAGAGCCGCAGCCGTCGGGCATAGAGGCAGGGCATCTGAGGGCCTATCTCAGCGAATACAAAAACGGCGGTGCCAGCGACTTGACGGTGGATTGCGCCTTTCGCATCCTGCGGACCTTCTGGCGCTTCCTGTTCAGAGACGGCCTCATCATCGCCGACCCGATGGCGAAGGTGGAGAGGATAAGGCGGGAGCGCCGATTCATCAAGCCCATCACGCCGGAACAGTTGGCGCTCATCCTGGAACAAATCAACACCAAGAACTCGCTGGGCCTGCGCGACTACGCCCTGACCTTGTTTCTCGCGGACACCGGCCTGCGGCTCGGGGAAGCCCTGTCGTTGAAGCTCGGAGAGATTGACTGGACCTCCAACAGCGTCCTGGTCATGGGCAAGGGCCGCAAGGAGCGACGCGCGGCCTTCGGGCAGAAGGCGAGGCAGGCCCTCATGTCCTGGGTCCGGCGCAGGGGAGTCATGGAGGGCTCCAACTGGCTATTTGTCAGCCGCTTCGGGCGCAGGCTGAGCCTTTGCGTCTTCGAGCAGCGAATGAAGGGCTACACGCGGGAGGCCGGGATTGCCGCCGACAGGCTTTCCCCCCACGCCTTGCGGCACTTCTTTGCCCTGTCTTTTCTCAAGAACGGCGGCGACGTGCTGACCCTTCAAAAGCTCCTGGGGCATTCAAGCCTCGACATGGTGCGAAACTACGTCAACATGACGGACGACGATGCCCTCGCCAAGCACCGGACGGCAAGCCCCCTCGACCGCCTGGGGCCGCTTCCAGGCGAGCGCAGGCAGGTGAGGCTCAAGTGAGGCGCGCCATGAGGACACCCATGAGCCATCGAAAAGGAAAGCCCTGCCCGGCCTGCGCCGGAACGGGAGAGGTCTGCTGCGAGACCTGGGCCGAGCTCCGGGCGGGAGCCAGGGACGACTTGGAGTTTAACGAGCTTGGAATCCCGCTATGGCCGCTCTCGCGCCATTTGGAGATGCCCTACTGCCCGTTCTGCGGGGAATCATTTGATAGAATCGGGCGGAATTCATGAAAGCCCTTCTCGCCGACGAAAGCATTGAGCGAACCATCTGCATCATTCGCGGTCACCGCGTCATGCTCGACCGTGACTTGGCCAGGGTTTACGGTGTTTCGACCTCCAGGCTCAACGAGCAGGTCAAGCGGAACAAATCCAGGTTCCCGGAGGACTTTGCTTTCCGGCTGACCAAGGAGGAAATGAAAAATTGGATGTCGCAAATTGCGATATCCAATCCGGCCCTCAAAATGGGGGTCCGAAAGCCTCCCTATGCCTTTACGGAACACGGCGCTGTCGCTACGGCATTCATCCTTAACAGTCCCGTGGCCGTCGCGGCCAGCATCCAGATTGTCCGAACCTTCAATAGGCTGCGGCGGATGGCACAGGCCCACAAGGACCTTGCCCTGGCGGTCGCGGAACTCTCCCGCAGGGTCAAGGGACATGACGAACAGTTCAAGCTCGTGTTCGAGGCCCTCCGCGAGCTTATGGAGCCGCCGGAACCGCCGCGCAAGCAGATAGGCTTTGTGGTTCCCGAAAAGCCCCGGTCCCTATAAATACAGGGAGAAGTCCTTGACAGTAATAGCGTATATGCTATGATATGGGCACGCCCTATGCTATTGAGTTTTACAGGGAAGCCGGTGGCCATTGCCCGATGGATGCGTTCCTGGACTCCTTGCCGGACAAGCATCTGGCCAGGGTCCATGCCTACCTGGAGCTTCTGGAGCAGAAAGGCCCCAATCTCCAGCGTCCTTACGCGGATGCCGTGGCCGATAAGATTCGAGAACTGCGCCCGGGATTCGGACGCCATGAGTATCGCCTGCTGTATTTCTTCTCAGGAAAAACCGTGGTCCTCACTCACGGCTTTCTCAAGAAAACGGATACTGTTCCTCCCAACGAAATCGCGCGGGCGATTTCTCGCATGAGGGATTGGCTCCAACGGAGGTCGTCACATGAAAGCTAAAAACACACCCCGACTTTGGCGAAACCGCCTCAAGGAAGACCTGCGGCGTCCCGGCTTTAAGCGGGCCTTTCAAGAGGCCCGGGAAGAGCTTGCGCTGGCCGAGCAAATCGCCGAGGCCCGCGAGAAAGCCCGGTTAAGCCAAGCCGGACTCGGGCGGGCCATCGGGACCACCCAATCCGTAATTTCACGCATCGAAAACGGGGGGCAGAACCTGACGCTTGCCATGCTCCACAAAATCGCCGACGCCCTCCATAGAACCGTAGACATCCGCCTGCGCTAACGGAAGTATCGAAATCTTGCGCCCGCCAGGAATTGAACCTGGACTTACAGCTTCGGAGGCTGTCGTGATATCCTTTTCACTACGGGCGCGTCAAATCTTCAAAAACTCGCCGAGTTGGCCCAGGATTTCCTGCCAGGAACCGTCGGCGAATCCTCCCTGGGCGAAGTCGGACCGTCCGCCGGCCGAGCCTTGCCGCTTTCCGGCCAAGCCTTTCGCGATCTTCGCGGCGTCGTAGCCCTTGCGCGTCAAATCCTCGGTGATGGCCAAGACGAACGACAGTCTATCGTTTTTGCCGGTCGCGAGAAAAACAGCGCCAGAGCCGACCTCCGCACGCATGCGGTCGCATGCCCCGCGCAGGCTCCGCGGATCCGCGCCATCAAGCTTTTCAGCAAGCACGGCGATCCCCCCCATGTGGGCGAGGATTTTGGCGGACTCGGCGCGCTCGGCGACGGCCTTTTCCTTAAAGCGCGAGAGGATTTCGCGCAGCTCCTTTTCCCTTCTGCGCAGGTCCGCGACGTCCGCTTTGGAACCGAGAGGTTCGGCGCTTCCGCCCAGGGAGGCGATCTCGTCCAGGAGGGACCGCTCCCTGGCGCGAAGGGACTCCAGATCCCTGGCCGCCCCTCTCGCCCGCTCCTCTTCGAATTCCTCGGCCGCGTGGCCCGCCACGGCCTCAATGCGGCGAATACCGGATGCGGCTGATGATTCCTTGACGATGCGGAAACGGCCGATCTCGGCGGTGTTCGCGACATGCGTGCCGCCGCAGAGCTCGAGGCTGAAGCGGTCCTTCGCGTCCTCCCAGCCCTTGAGCCCGATAAGGACAAGCCGAGGACGCTCACCATAGCTCTCTCCGACAAGCGCCAGGGCTCCTAACGCGCGGGCCTGCGCCATGTCCTCCTCGCGAGTCCAAACGGGCTCCGCCTTTCCGACCTCCGCGGCGACCATCTCCTCGACTTTGGCGATCTCATCGTGGGAGAGGGCCTTCGGGTGCGTGAAGTCGAATCGCAGCTTTTCCGCGCCGACATAGGAGCCCGCCTGGCGCACGTGCGGCCCCAAAATGCGCCGCAACGCCTCATTGAGAAGATGCGTCGCCGTATGGTGGGGGCGGATATAGCCGCGCCTGAGGGCGTTGACCGCCGCCGCGAGTTCCATCCCGGGCTTGATCGACTTGCCGGGGAGAAGCCTCACGCGGTGCAGGATCGCCGCCCCCTCTTTACGGGTGTCGAGGACGTCTCCAAGCTTTTCGCTCCCGTCGGCCGCAAGGAGCTCCCCTTGGTCGCCGATCTGCCCCCCGCCCTCCGGGTAGAAAGGAGTGCGCTCAAGCACCACGATCCAATCGGCTTCAATAGGAGCGCAGGCAACGACGCGCGTCTTCTCCGTCAAACGGTCGTATCCCGTGAAGACGCTTTCAAGCTTGGCGGCTTCCTTAAAAAGGGCCGAAGCGGAGGGAAGAGCCTCCCCCCGCCAGGAAGACCGCGCGGTCCGCGCCGCCTCCCGCGCGCAACGCTTGAAACCTTCTTCGTCGACCCCCACGCCGCGCTCCTGGGCGATCTCGCGGGTCATCTCAAGAGGAAAGCCGAAGGTGTCATAGAGCCTGAAGGCGTCCTCTCCGGGCAGGACGCCGCGTCCCTTTTCGAGCAGCCGCTCCAGCTCGCGCTTGCCCACGTCGAGCGTCTCAAGAAACTTCTGCTCCTCCGCCCGGATGGCCTCGCGGGCGCCGTCCATCGAAGCCGCGAGCTCCGGGTAGGCGTCCCCATAGATCGCCGCGACGGGCTCCACAAGCTCGTGGAGAAATGGCCCCAGGAACCCGAAGAGATGTCCGTAATTGACCGCCCGGCGGATGAGCCGCCTCAAGGCGTAGCCGCGCTCGGTGTTGGTGGGAATCAGCCCCTCCGACACGAGCATGACCGCGGCTCGCGCATGATCGGCGATCACATGGAGCGGCTCGGCGCGGCCGGAGAAGGGCCGTCGGCTCCCCTCGATCTCAAGGCCCGTCCGATCCCGAACGATGGCCTTGATCTTGTCGACGATGGGAGCGAACAAATCGGTGTGAAAGGGC
This sequence comes from bacterium, assembly GCA_021790955.1. Lineage (GTDB taxonomy): Bacteria > Elusimicrobiota > Elusimicrobia > UBA1565 > UBA9628 > JAJZAK01. Next base: position 5,616 of record JAJYFI010000120.1, read on the forward strand.
GACGCAGCGCCGCTCGCGGCGAAAGCGATGCGCTCAAGTCCCATGCCGGTGTCGATATTGCGCCGAGGCAGGGGATCGAGGCCGCCGTCTTCGCGCCGGTCGAACTGAGTGAACACCAAGTTCCAGATCTCGAGATAGCGGTCGCAGTCGCAGCCAGGCCCGCAATCGGTCTTGCCGCAGCCGTAAGAAGACCCCAAATCCCAATAAATTTCGGAACAAGGGCCGCAGGGGC
>JAJYFI010000121.1 GCA_021790955.1 bacterium
CTTTCTCCAGGTCCTCGGCTTGAATCTGATAGAGAAAATAGCTCTGGTCCTTGCTCTCGTCCTTGGCGCGGCAGAGCCTGCCGCCCTTCGCCCGGGCGTAATGCCCCGTCGCCAGGACGTCCGCGCCCCAGGCCTTGGCGAGGCCGAGAAGATGGCCGAACTTGACCGAGCGGTTGCACTCGACGCAGGGGTTCGGCGTGCGCGCCGAGGCGTAATCGCGCACGAAAGACGCGATCACGCTGTTTTCAAAGAGCGCGCTCAAGTCCACGACGTAATGACGGATGCCCAGGAGATCGGCCACCCGCCTCGCGTCGTCGATATCGGCCGGCGAGCCGCAACAGCCGAAGCCCGTTTCAAGGCGCGGCAGCAGCTTCATGGTGACGCCCGCGACCTCGAAGCCCCGCTCGGCCATCAAGGCCGCGGCGACGGAGCTGTCCACCCCGCCGCTCATCGCGACGACCGCCAGGCGCCGGCTCATAGAGCGGCCTGCGGCAGCCGGCGCAGCGCCTCGACGGCGCCCGGAAGGACCTTGAGAAAGCGCTCGACGTCGGACGCCTTCGTCCCAAAGCCCATCGAAACCCGCAAGGCGCCGCGCGCGAGTTCGGCCGGGACGCCCATCGCAAGGAGCACATGCGAGGGCTCCGGAGAACCCGAGCTGCAGGCGGGGCCGCTCGAAACCGCGAGGCCCTCGAGATCGAGGGCCGCGACGAGCTCCGGCCCCGAGACGCCCTCAAAGCAAAAATGCGCCATGTGGGAGAGCGTCCCCTCCAGGCGGCCGCTCAAGCGCGAGCCGGGAATCCGCAGCGCGCCCCGGATCAGCCGATCGCGCAGGGGCCGATAGCGCGAGACGTCGCTCAGCTCGGGCGCCGCCAGGCGGCAGGCGGCGCCCAGGCCGACGATCCCCGGAACGTTCTCCGTCCCGCCGCGGCGGTTTTTCTCCTGGGCCCCGGCGATCAGCGGAACAAGCCGGACTCCCCGCCGGACAAACAGGGCGCCGATCCCCTTGGGCGCGCCCAGCTTGTGGCCCGATATCGAAATGAGGTCCGCCCCGATCTCCCGCGCGTCGACGGGGATTTTCCCGGCCGACTGGACCGCGTCGGTGTGAAAGAGCACGCCGCGCTCCCGGCAGCGCGCCGCCAGATCCCGCACGGGCTGGACCGCCCCGACCTCGTTGTTGGCGTGCATGACCGTGACGAGGGCCGTGGAATCGTCGAGAAGAGCCGGCAGGGCCCCGGCCTCCACCACGCCGTCGGAGCCGACCGGAAGGAATTTGACCGCAAAGCCTCGTCGATCGAGCATCTCGAGGGCCCCCAGCACCGCCTCGTGCTCGATGGGGCTCGAGATGACCGTCCTCTTTTCCCCTTTCGACGCCTCGAAGGCCTGCAGGGCGGCCCCGCGCACGGCCATCGCGTCCGCCTCGGAGCCGGAGGACGTGAACACGATCTCGCCCGGGGACGTCCCCAAAAGCCTGGCGACATCAGCGCGGGACTCCTCGACGGCCCTCCGGGCCCTTTGCCCCAGCAGATGAACGCTGCTGGGATTGCCGAACTCGCCCGTGAGGGCCGGTCTCATGGCCTTGAAGACCTCGGGGCGCAGCGGCGCCGTCGCGTTATAGTCGAGATAGACGGTGCGGCGCGGGCGCGAACTCACGGCCCGAAACCGAATCCCTTGAAGAGATCCTGCGAGTCGCCGCCGCCCGGCGCCGCCGGCTGGGGCTTCTCCTTGGGCTTGGGGGCTTCCTCCTGGGGAGGCTTCGACCCTGGAAGAGCCGCCATCTTGGCGCCGCCCGGATTGACCGCCGGGGCGACGATCGTCTTGCGGATGCCCTGGTCGAAAATGACGGCCCCTTTCTTCTCGTCATAGTAGAAATGGAAAGGGCTTTCCTTGAGCTGCGGCTCGTAGGCGCGCCCCAATTCGGTTTTCTCCTGCTCCCACCCGGGATTATAGAGAAGCTTGCCGCGCAAATCCACGATGCCGTCCAGGATGGGGAAGGAGAAGCGAATGCGGTAGACCCCGTTCGTATCGCTCACCCCGGGATCGAAGGAGCTGACGTTGAATCCCGGCGAGGACTCCCCGGATTCGACTTCGGACTCTCCGGAGGCCACGGCCCTCACGACGACTCCCTGGATCGGATGGTCCTCGTAGTCGGTGACGATCCCCTGCAGGTAGCCGTCTAGAAACGGCGTCTCCTTGGGGATGGAGAAAAAGAAGAGATCGTGCGTGCCGGAGACCTTGCGCGTGATGGAGAGATCGACGACCTGGCCCTCGGCGTAATCGTGCCGGACGAGGGCCTTGTTCGAGGGGCCGCAGGCGGCGGCGCCGGCGCACGCAACGGCGAGGCAGAGACTCTTGCGATTCATCCGCGGCCTCCGGAAGGCTGGGCGAGCGCGGCCGCCGTCGCCCCCGGCTGCGGGGGCCCCTGGCCGGCGGCGGGCCTCGGGGTCGCGGTGTTCTTGACGAGGATGACGACGCGTCGGTTCTTGGCGCGCCCCTCGGGCGTGGCGTTCGACTCCACGGGCCTGTACTGCCCGTAGCCCATCGCGCCCATGCGGTAGGGCAGGAGGCCGAACTTCTCGATCAAGAGCCTCGCCACGCTCGTCGCCCTGGCGGTCGAGAGCTCCCAGTTCGAGTCGAAATACTGGTTGGAGATCGGCTGGTTGTCGGTATAGCCCTCGACGATGATGTCGTGGTCGGCCGCGAGCTTCTTGAGGACGGGCGCGAGCTTGGCGAGAATCCCCTCGATCGTCGAGGTCGGCTCGGCCGAGCCGCTTTTAAAAAAGGCGGCCTGGCCCTCCTCGTCGATCGAGATCTTCATGCCGTCCTTGTCGATCTTGACCTGGCCGTGCATGGCACCTTCCTTCATCATCTTCTTGACTTCCTGGGAAGCCTGCTGGACGTTCTTGTTGAGCGCGGCCGAAAGGGCGTAGAGAATGATGAAGAAGCAGACGAGTTCCGTCATCAGGTCGGCGTAATTGACCAGCCACGGCGGCGCGGGATGGCCGATCTGGGCGACGCGGGGGTCGCTCTCCGAGATATACCCCTGCGGAGGTCTCAAGACGGCCATCTTAAATCCTCATCCGCTACGCCGCCGGCGGCGCGGCCGCTCCGGCGACGGCCGGCTGGCCCGCGGCGGGAGCGGCGGCCGCCTTGATCACCATGCGCTTGGCCGGCTCCAGGTAGGCCTTGAGATTCGCCTCGACCACGCTGGGGTTCGCCCCGCTCTGGAGGAGCAGGACCCCCCGGATGATGATTTCCTTGACGAGCAGCTCCTCCTCGGAGCGGCGCCGGAGCTTGCCGCCCATGGGAAGGAAGATCAGGTAGCCGGAGCCCAAGCCGAAGAAGGCCGAGGCGAGGGCCAGGGCCATGCGCCGCGGCACGGCGCTCACGTCGCTGATCGTGGCCAGCATCATGATCATGCCGAGCACCGTCCCGATGATGCCGAAGGCCGGGGAATAGGTTCCCATGGCGTTGAATATCTCCTGGCCCACCTTATGGCGCTCCCGGATGAAGCCGATCTCGGTCTCGAGCATGTTGCGGATGAATTCCGCGTCCGCCGCGTCGATCACGAGTTGGATGCCGCGGCGCATGAAGTCGTTCGGGATGTTCTTGATCTCGTTTTGAAGGGCCAGGAAGCCCTCCTTCTTCGCCTTCTGAGAGAGGGTCACGAAGGTCCCGACGATGTTCGAGGTGTCCTCCCCGCTCGAGAGAAGGACTTTCCGGAGGATCCGGCCGAGGCCCACCACCTGGCTAAGCGGGTAGTTCACGAGGGTCGCGCAGAAGGTCCCCCCCATCACGACGAGGAGGGCTTCCATGTTGAGGAAGGGTTTGAACCCCTCGATTCCTTCCCCGTGGTAGATGGTGGCGACGGCCATCAGGAAAAAGACCAGAATGCCCATCACCGTCGCTATGTCCACGAGATTCTACCCTCCTTAAGAAGATTTCGCTCCGGCAGGGCGCAATGCCTCGACTTTCGCCAGAAGACGAGCCCTATATTCCAGCACTTTTTGGGTGATGACGTCTGCGCTCTCCGAGACGATGTAGCGGTTGCCGTTGGTGAGCGCGACGACGGTCTCCCGGCCGGGCTCCATGTTCTCGATGAGCTCGGCATTGACCACGATCTCGCTGCCGTTGAGCTTGTGGAGCGTGATCACTTGGACGAACCCGGGGCCTTCTTCTTGCGGAAGACATCCGTCCACGAGCGGGACCGCTCCTCCTCAAGCCGGCGCTTGAGTTTGGCGATCTCCTCCCGGCTCGCCTGGGCCTGACGCCGCCAGACGTCCTCGGACTGGACTTTTTCCGCGATCTCCTTGAGCTTGGCGTCGACGGCTTCCCGAGCCTTCGCGGCATCCTTCTTGGCCGCGTCGAGAGCCTCCTCGAGCTCCTTGGCGCGCCGGGACGAGGATTCCTCCCGAGCCTTCGAGGCGCGCGCCAGATCGGCTTTCCATTGCTCCATCTCCTCGAAGCGCTTCTGGGCCTCGGCGAGCCGCGACTGCGCCTCCTTGAGCTCGGCGCGCGCGAGGGCCGCCTCGTGGATTTTCGAGGAGGACTCCGCCACGCGCTTGCGCAGCTCCGCCAGCCTGGCTTCGAGCTGGGCGTATTCCTGCCGCGACGCGGCGAGCTCCCGCTCGAGCGCGGCCTTCCGCTCCTGGGCCTCGCGCCGCTCCTCCATCACGGCGGCCACGGCGGCCGCCCGGCTGCGTTCCCGCTCGGCCTCGGCCTCCTCGCGAAGCTCCTTGATCTCGGCCCCCTGGGCGGCGAGCATCTTGTGGAGGTTCTCATTCTCGCCGCGCAGCTCCACGACGCCGTCCGGCGAGAGCCGGAGAAGCTCCTTGGAGAGCTCCTCGATCCGCTGAGCCCCGGTTTTCGCGCGTTCCTCGGCCTCGGCGAGCCGCCGCTGGGCCGCGTTCAACTCCCCGCGCAGGGATTCCAGGCTCTGGTCCCTTTGCGCCAGGCGCTCCCGCATCTCGCCGCGCAACGCCTCGAGGGATTTTTCCCGCTCGGCGAGCTTCGACGCGAGCTCGGAGCGGAAAGCCTCGAGCTCCTTCTCCTTTTGCAGCAGCCGCTCCGACCACTCCGCGTCCTTGCCCGCGATCGCCTTGTGGTGGGCGGCGATCTCCTCCTGCAGGCGCACGATCTCCGAGGCCATCCGGACGCGCACGCCCTCCCATTCGCTCCTCAATTTCTGCATCCGGTCGGGGAGGCTGCGCTCGAATTCCTCGCGCAGCCGGGTCTCCCGGCGGGCGATCTCGATCTCCTTTTCCCGCTCCATCTCCTCGACGACGCGGGTCTTGAGCTTCTTGACCTCCTCCTCGGCCAGGGCCCGTATCTTGACCTTCTCGAACTCAAGCCCCTCCGCGGCCTTTTTCGCCAAGGCGGACTGAACCGCCAGCTGCCGCTCAAGCATGTTCTTCTGGGCCGACAGATCCTGCTTCTCCTTCGCCGCCGCGGCCACCTGGATCTTGAGCTGGGCCGCGATGGACCGCAGCGGCGCCGCCTGCCGCTCCATCGCCGCGCAGATGCCGCGAAGCCTCAGCACCTCGGCCTTGAGCTGGTCCGTCTCCTTGAGCCGGCTCTCCATCTCGATCGCCTTGCGGTCGCGTTCGGCCTCGGCCTTGGCGGCCTTCTCCTTGAGGGCGTCCAGCTGCGTCCGCTCCTTGAGCAGCTCCGAGACTTTTTCCTCGAGATTCGCCTTCTGGACGAAGAGCCGCTCCCGGTCCGCCTCGACTTGAGACGCCTTGGCGGCGAAGGCCTCGATCTGCGCGGCGGCCTGGCTCTTCTCCTGCGCCGCCTGGGAAAGCTTCGACTCCACCGCAGCGTGCGCGGCGGCGGCCCGGGCGAGGTCCTCC
>JAJYFI010000004.1 GCA_021790955.1 bacterium
ATCGGCAATTATGTGGAGATCGGCCCTGCTCCGGGCGGCGGCCCCCAAATGGTTCAAGACAGCTATGCGAGCTTGGTCGTTCCCGGCGGCAACATCGTCATCGGCGCGAATTCCGCGGCGGGGATTTCCGGACTCCACATAGGAGGCGGAGTGCTGGGAGGGCAGGCGCAGATCGAGCTCGACAACTCCAACGGCGCCTCCGGCCAGGTCAACCGTTGGACAAATCGCCTCGAGTTATGGGCCAACGACCAAGTCGCCGTCGGCGCTGGTCCCATGCTTCCTTACTCATCGCGCGGGGACGTTTTAAACCTTTCCGGCGGTGTGATGGCCGTCGCCGGAAACATGAACGTTGCGCAGCCTATGGGAATGAATGCCAACGGCCCGCTTTATCTCGGAGGCTCCGGCGGCAACACGCCGCACGCCTGCCAGATCGTTAACGGGGCTTCCCAATGCAATTGCACCCCCGACTCAGGCGCCTGCGTGGGCTATCTTGCCTGCTGCATTAGCCACTTGGGTTGCGGCTCATGTACTCCTCCTTTATGTGGATGCCAATTGTGTGGCTCTGCGTGCGTTCCAGGAGCCAATCTGCTTGGTCACCCCGGATGCGGATGCGGCTGCGTTCTGGGCGTTTGCGGGTGCACGGGCGGCACGGTAACTACATGCGTCGGCCCGTCCCCCCCGGCCAATTGCGGCTACGGCACGCTCGACATGTATTCCGATGCGGTGGCGGGGTGCCCCGCTTCGGCGCCGCTCGCCATCGGCGGGGGTGGCTCCTGCGTCAACACCTACGGGGGTGACGCCAATATCGCCTCGGGCTCGTGGGAGTCGCGTCCAGCGGGCCTTGGCGCCAATGCGCAAAATAACAGCTCCGGCAACACTGCCAATGGCTGGAGGTTCGGTTGCGCCAACCCGACTTTCACCGGAGTTCAGTACACGATCTACCCCTACGCCATATGTTGTCAAGATGCCAATCCGTGACGAAATTTCAAGCCGAGGAGGGACCGTGCCACAACCGTTAATGCGAGCTCGCGAAGCCGCGATGATTTTGGCCCTCGCGTTGGGCGGCTTTGCCGCCGCGTGGGCCGGGGAGTCTGCGGGCTTAAGCGGCAAGGACGGCCGGACCCTCTACGCCCTGGGCTTCGAGCTCGTTTCGCGAGGCGGCTCCCTCAAAAACCTTGCCCTCTCCTCCGCGGAATTAAACGGGGTCCTTCTGGGAATGAAGGACGCGGCTCTGGGGGCCAAGCCCCGAGTTTCTCTTCAGGACTCGGCCAAAGAGATATTTCTATTTATGGCGCGTCGAGAAGCGACTACCGTCGCGCCGCGTCGGAAGGCGGATGAAGCCTTTATCGAGAAAATGGCCCGCCGTCCCGGAGCCAAAATCCTGGAGGAGGACGGCGCCAAGATGGTTTATATCCCCATCCGGGGGGGGAGCGGGCATCGGGCGCGCCCAGGCGATCAGATCGTCATCAATTACAAGACCGCCCTGAGCGGTGGGGAAACGGTCGACGAGGCCTTTTGGAAAAATGCCTCACTCACGACGCCGTTCGACGCGACAATCACATGCTGGCGTCGCGGCATAGCCAGGATGCGTCCTGGCGAAAAGGCGGAGCTCGTCTGCCCGGCATCCTTGGCCTACGGCGACCAGGGAAACAATTTGGTGCCCGGAGGCGCTGCCGTCAACTTTACGGTCAGGCTGTTGCGCGTTATCCATCCAAGGCTCGCCAGACAGAAGCCCTTCAAATGGACTTCCGGGGAGATTAAGAAGTATCAGAAATTGCTCAAGGCATATCAAAAAAGCAATCCCGACCAAGCCTCTTCCCAAGGACAAGAGAAAACGAAAAAGCAATGAGAGTGCCGTTTTTCCAATTTTTTACCGATTCGAGCCTTGATTTTTCTCTTCACGGGGGCCATAGTTCATCCCGGTTACGGGTTGGCCACCCGGCGGCTTGACGGCAGGCAGACGCCTGCTCTCTATAAGGAGGGATTATGAGGGATTTAAGATCAGCGAGAGAGTTTCAGCGCCACGGCTTCACCTTGATCGAACTCCTCGTGGGGACGCTCCTCGTGGGAGTGCTGGGTTCGATGGCGTATACGCAATACTCACAATCTGTCCACGTGGCCCAGCAGAGAAACGCCCAAATCGCTCTCAAGGCCATTGCCTCCGCCGAGGCGGTCTACGCCTTACGCAACCACGGCCAGCTCGACACGAGCTCCGACTTTTCCGGCCTCATTAATGCCGGCTTGTTGTCGAACTCGGTCCTAAGCGGCAGTCCCTATACTTTTTCAGTCATTTCCTCAGCATCGGGTTCCGGTGCCGGAGGTGGTTTGGCCGGAGGTGCCTGGACCGGGGGTGGTCGTGCCGGTGTCACCTCGCCTCCTAACAGCGGCGTCACCTATCCTACTACTAATGGTAATAGCAGTGCTGGTAACACCTGTCTGGCGATGGCCGTGCCGTCTCCCCAAGCGAGTGCCAGTCTTCAGACGTTTTATATCGATGCCACGCAAAAAATTTATACATCGGCCTCCGACTGCGAAGCGAATCCCTATGCAGCTATCGCCCTGGGCCGCTATTCCACCGGCCAGGCACCAAGTAGTGGCGGTGGCCATACCTCGTCCCCTCCGGGCGGTGGCCATACCTCGTCCCCTCCGGGCGGTGGCCGTACCTCGTCCCCTCCGGGCGGTGGCTACGGAAATTGTTTCGTGGCGGGAACTCCCGTCATGACGCCTGCGGGCGAGCGGGCGATCGACAAGGTCAAACCCGGCGATGTCGTCTATGCGGCCGATCCGGCCTCCTACGCCTTGGTGCCGGAAAAGGTCGCCGACATCGAAGTCAAGACTGCGGACGTTCTCCTCGAGGTGGCGCTCGGCAACGGGACGAAATTCCGGGTCACGCCCGTGCACCGCTTCTACGCCCCCTCCGCGGGGAAATTCAAGGAAATCGGGCGCTTCAAGGTTGGAGACAGGGTGTCCCTGCTCAAGCTGCCGGAGGCCTCGGGGCTTGCGGCGGTCGATCCTGCGGGAGAGACTTGGTATCCGGCCATGGAGTGGGATATCCGGATCGCCTCCATCAAGAAGCTGCCGCTCAAGGCGACCAAGGTTTACAACCTGCACATGGGCGGACGTTTCCACGATTATCTTGTGGACGGCGTGCTCGTCCACAACGTGAAGTCCCGCGGAAGCGGAAGCTTCTAACGGGCTCATAAACGGCGTATACACGAACGGCGCGACGGAGGACGACGAAGTCGCGACGATCAGGGCCAGGACGCCGATAGTGCGGTGATTTCCCGGCTATTGACAAAGACCTAAGTCAACGTTAAGCTTCTCTTAACGTGCGCGCGCGGACGGGAATCGGGCATGGCGGCAAAATCTCCGGGTTGGGAGTTTTTCTTCTCCTAGCCGCGCCGTCGTTTTCTCAGGATTCCGCGCCTTCCACGGCCCCCGCCCCCGATCCTCTCGAGATCTACTCCCGCAACGACACGCCTGCCCTCGATCTCTTGAACGCCGCGGGTTCGCTTTTCAGGCAGGGACGCTACCCCCAGGCCGAGAAGGCCTACGGCGATTTCATCAAGCGCTATCCCGGCGACCTCCATGCCCCCGAGGCCCGCGAAATGCTGGCGGAGTCTTTCTACCAGGAGGCGGTCGCCGGACTCGCCGCCGGCGCGGAGCCGACCGAGAAGACCTTCGCGAAGGCGGGCTGCGCCTTTAAGAAAGCGATGGACTCCGTTCCCCGGGAGGATTACCTGGGGGAGAGCGCGGCGCTGCGGCTCTCGGAGATCGCCTTCAACCTCAAGCGTTACGACGAGGCCGAAAAAGGCCTTTCCGAGATGCGCCGCCGCTACCCGATGGGGATCCTTCGCGGGGAGTCGAGGCTCCTCGACGCCCAGGCGGAGCTCGCGCAGCACAAATCCGGGGCCGCCGTCGACCTGCTGCGCGAGCTTCTCAACGACCAGCCGGCCTATGAGATCAATTCCGTCGCGGACGTCGCCTACGGGATCGGGCTCTTCGAGGTCGGCAAATCCTCGGCGGCCCTCGTCTATCTCGACCGAAGGCCCACGCCCCTTTCCCTCCTTTACGCGGGCCGCGCGCTCCTCGATCTCGACCGCCCGCTTCTCGCCGTCGAGAAATTCCGGCGGGTCAAGGAGCTCCGGCCCGACGGCCCCCTGGCGGAAACAGCCGACTACCTCATCGCGGAGTCCTTTTTCAAGGCGAAGGACTACCTCGCGGCCATCAGCTCCTTCCAGCAGTTCTTGCGCGACTATCCCAGGTCCTCCATGGCCGCCGGGGCCGACTTCAAGATCGGGTTTTCCCAGTACGAGCGGGAGGATTATCTCCAGGCCCGGGGTTCCTTCCAGTCGGTGCTTCAGACGGCGCCGCAAGGGGAATTCGCGGAGCCCGCCCTCTATATGACGGGGCAGTCCTTTTTGAAGGAAGACCGCTTCCGGGAGGCGCAGTTCGCTTTCGCGGACGTGGCCTCCGGCTACTCGGATCGCCTGGCGGGCGTCGCGCAGTTCAAGCTCTCCTGGTGCCTTTACAAGCAGGAGAACTGGAGCGCCGCGGAGTCGGCCCTGACGGTCTTCCTTTCCAAGTATCCCGATCATCCTTTCGCCCCCGCGGCGGATCTTCTCTTGGGGAACGTGCTGACCCGGGAGAAACGCTACGCCGGGGCGATCCGCGCCTACCAGCGTTCGCTCAATCTCCTGACGACGAAGAGCCGCGGCATGGAGCTCCCGGGCTTCGCGGCCCCCGAGGCGGACTCGGGCGGCCCCTTCGCCGAGGTGAAGGAGGCGGCGCTGGCGCTCATCGACCGGGCGAGCCTTCTCCTGGGAGACGCGGCGAGCATCGTCTCGAGCTACCAGTTCCTTCTCAACGCCGCGACGCCTTCCCTCAACCGCTGGCGCGCGGCGACGCTCCTCTACACGGCCGAGGCCTATTTCCTGCAGGGGCATTTCGGAAAGGCTCTCGGCCTTTACAGGCAGACGCTCCAGTCCTTTCCGGCAAGCCCGGAGGCCGCCTACGCCCAGGACGGCGAGGCCTGGAGCCTGTTTAAGGAAGGGGACTACGGCGCGGCGCAGGAATCCTGGGCGAAGCTCGCGGATTTCAAGGCGCGGCCGCCGGCGCCCAAGGAAAAGACCATCTTGACGGACGGCAAGGTCCCCGACGAGCTCTTCACCGACGCGGAGTTCGGCCAAGCCTGCTCCTATTTCAACAAGAAAGCCTATGAACGGGCGCTTTCCGCCTTCGAGGCCTTCGAAAAAACCCATCCGCAAAGCCCGCTCGCGGCCCAAGCGGCGCTCAACGCGGGATGGAGCTATTACAAGCTCCAATATTTCGGCCAGGCGATCCAGTCCTGGGAGCATGTCCAAAGCGCCTACCCGAAAACGCATCCCGCGTATCTCGCCGCCTGGGCCGCGGCCGACACGTATTTCCGGGCGCAGAAATACGATCAGGCGATCGCGCAGTATAACCGCATCCTGACGGATTATCCCGACGACGCCCGGGCCCAGCAGGCCCGGCTCAAGATCGCCGAGGCCGACTACAACGCGAAAAACGAGGCGAAGGCCGTCTCGGAGTTCCAATCGCTCATCGAGCAGGCGCCGGATTCTCCCGAGGCCGCTCAGGCGCTCGATTTCATGGCCCAGCTTCTGGAAAGGCCCGAATCCAAGTCCGCCGCGCTGGCGGCCCTCAACGCCATCGCCGACGCCGTCCCGGGCACTCGCGCCGCCGTCGAGGCCCGCTTCAGGATCGCGGAGTCCTATTACGAGAACAACGACTACGCCCAGGCGGCGCCGCTCTTGGAGGGCGTGGTGTCGAACTTGACCGCCGGCGACGAGATGATGGACGCGGAATTCGCCCTGGCCGACTGCTACTACAACCTCAAGAACTACAAGGACGCGGCGATGGCGTATGCCCGCGTGACGGAGAACTACCAGGGCGACAAGCGCTATGAAGGGGCCCTTTTCCGCCTGGGAACGGCGCGTTTCAAGACCGAGCGCTACGCGAAAGCGGGAGAGGCCTTTCAGGAACTGGCCGCCAAGTTCCCGGACTCGAAGTTCGCGCCCGTCGCGCTCTTTAACGCGGGGCTCGCCTACCGAAAGGCCGGACGTTGGGAGGCGGCGGCCCTGGCGCTGACGACCTATATCCAGAAATATCCCGAACAGGCCAAGGCCTCCAACGCGGAGGCCGAGCTCGTCTCGCTTTATGAGGAGAACCACCAGTACGCGCAGGCCCAGGACATCCTGCTCAAGGGCTTCAAAAACGATACAATGATCGCGGACGCCCAGAGAGCCGAGGCCGCCTATCGCCTTGCCCAGGACTACGCGGCGTCCGGAAACGAGGCCGCGGCCGAGGCTCAGTACGTGTCGCTTGAAAACAGCCCGTTGAAGGACAATGACTACCGCCTCTCGGCCCTGGCGAAGCTGGCCGACATCTACGAGAAGCGCAAGGACTATCTCAAGGCCGCCGCCGTCTACGACGATTTGGCCAAAAGCTCCAACAAGCCCGAATGGGTCGCCGCCGCGCGCTCGCGCGCCCAGGCCCTTCGCGAAAAATACGCCGAGACGTCTTCGGCTCCGACTTCGGCGACAAGCCGGGTGACGGCGTCGAGCCAGACGCCTAGCGCCGCCCCCGCGGCCTCCGCCGCGTCGGCGCCGACCGCGCCGCCGTCTCCTCAAGCCGCGCCGGCGGCTTCCGCGGCTTCCCCCGCCGCGCCGTCCCCGGCGCCCGACATGCCATGAGATCCGCCAAACTCAAGCTCTCCATAGCCTTCCTTTGCCTTCCGTGGCTTTCCGTCGCCGCCTTGGCCGCGGCGTCGGCGGACGATCTCCTCATCTTCTCCCCCTCCGGCAACTCGGTCAAGAAGACCATTTCCTTCGGCCTTGAGATCGGGCAGAACTCGGGCATCAGCCGCTGGACGTTCGACATCCGGGAGAAGTCAGGGAAGCTCGTCAAGCGCTTCGAGGGGGACGGAGCCCCGCCCGACAAGATCACCTGGGACGGGAAGAACCTCGATAACCAGTTCGTCGTGGACGGGGTCTACCTCTTTTCTCTGAGTCTCGTCACTCCTTCGGGGACCTCGGAGGCGATCCCTCCCTCCCAAGTGATCGTCGACCGGGTCCCGCCGCTGGCCTCCGCGTCGGTCAACCCGAAGGTCTTCTCCCCCACGAGCACCACGGGGAAAAACGAGGCCGAGTTCGATCTTCAGGGCTCCGATAAATACGGGATTTACGAGTGGCTCCTGACCCTCAGGGATTCCAACGGCGCTTCCGCGCGCAACTTCGGGGGCAAGGGCGACCCCCCCAGGGCCGTTCGTTGGGACGGCAAGGGCGATTTCCAGGAGGACCTCCCGGACGGGACTTATTCCTTCAGCCTGACGGTCGTCAACATCGCGGGGACCAAGGTGGTGACGCCTCCGGGCCATGTCGCGATCAAGAGAACGGGGGTCGTCTCGACGATCGAGATCTCCCCGCGCGTCATCGCGCCCGCGGGCAACGGCTATCCGGACCACCAAACGGCGGTCATCCATATCTCGGCGGGCGCCCAGGAGGGGGTGGACACGTGGAAGCTCGCGATCGTGAACGCGGGAGGGCGGACGGTCAAGCTCTTCCGGGGGAAGGGCCTTCCTCCCGAGGAGCAGCATTGGGACGGCCACATCGAGGACAAGGTGGCGCCCGACGGCCCCTACCACGCGATTCTTTCGGAGACGGACGTCGCCGGAAACACGGCGACCTCGCCTCCCGCCTTCGTCGACGTCGACGACACGCCGCCCCAGGTCGCATTGACGATCAGCCCGGAGATGCTGGCTCCGGCGGGCGACGGCTTCGCGAAATTCCACCAAACGAAGCTTCAGGCCTCGGCCTCCAGCGCTCAGCCGCTCGACTCATGGTCGATCAAAATCCTCAACGACGTGGGCCAGCCGGTCAAGACCTGGAACGGGACCCGGGGCTCCACCCCGCATCACGCCTATCCCTGGAGCGGGCACGGGGACGACGGCGGCGTCCTCGTCGACGGGATCTATGCCGGGGTTCTCGAGGCGACGGATATCGCGGGCAACCGCGCCAAGACCCCGCCGCAGAAGATCCAGATCGACCAGACGCCTCCCCAGCTCTCCGTCCAGGCGGACGCCGATCTCTTTTCCCCTTCCGTCCGCCCCGAGGTCAAATTCAATCTCTCCGCCCAGGACGCGAGCCCCATCGGCTCCTGGGCGCTCGTCGTCAAGAACGCCGCCGGCAAAACCGTGAGGGCTTTCCGCGGCGGCGAGAACGCGCCGGTTCCTCCCCAGATCGGCTGGAACGGCGCCGACGACGCCCATGTGCCGCTGCCCGACGGGAGCTACTCCTACGCGCTCGAGGCCGCCGACGTCCTCGGCAACCACGACGAGACTCAGCCGAAGGCCATCGTGATCGGCGGGGCCAAGCCCGTGGCCGAGGTGGAATCCAAGTATCCGGCGATCTCCCCCAACGGCAACGGCGTCAAGGATTCGACGGTCTTCTCTCTCTCCTCGAAGTCCTTCAACGCGGTCAAGGACTGGAAGCTCGTGATCTCGAACAACGCGGGGCCCGTGCGCGCCTTCGAGGGCCGCGGCGACGTTCCCGGGAAGGTCTCTTGGTCGGGGGACGACGACCAGAAGCGCGTGCTCGCGGACGGCGTCTACGCGTACGTCCTGCGCGTCGAGGACGCGGCCGGCAACGTCGGCCAATCGGCGGCGAAGAAGATCATCATCGACACGGGGAGGCCCGATATCTCGATCGCCGCCTCGGCGGAGGTTTTCGCGCCGCAGGGCAAGAAAAACACGGTGAGTTTCTTCCTGACCTACAAGGACCTCACCCCCGCGAGCGCCTGGAGCGTCACGATCGCCGACCGGCGGCACAAGGCGGTCAAGACTTTCTCGGGCACGACCGAGATCCCGGCCACCTTGGCCTGGAACGGCCTCGACGACGCGGGGGCGGCCCTTCCCGACGGCGTCTACACCTACGTGATGGCGGCGACCGACGACGTCGGGAACTCGAACGCGACGGCCGAGCAGATGGTCCGGCTTGAGAACGCGCCGCCCGAGGTCGCGCTTTCGGCCCTGCCTCTGCTGTTCGCTCCCGGAACGAACTCCGCGAAAAACCAGACCGTCTTCCAGCTCGACGCCAAGGACCCGCTGGCGGGCTTCGCGTCATGGAAGCTCACCGTCACGAACTCCAAGGACGGGGTCCTGGCGAAAAGCTTCGCGGGCCTGGGCAAGCCCCCCAAGAGCTTCCCGTGGGACGGCAAAACGGGGCACGGCGTCGTCGTTCCGGACGGGCGCTATCTCGCCCTTCTCTCCGTCACCAACGAGGTGGGCACGACCGGCAAGAGCCCCGAGCTGGCGCTGACGGTCGACACCTCCAAGCCCGTGATCCACGTCAAGGCCCAGACGGAGCAGCTCTCGGAGCTCGTGCCTCAGATCTCGGTCAGCCAGGACGCCGACAAGGACATCGTCATTTCTCTGGCGAGCGAGATTCTTTTTGACGTCGGGCGCGCGGAAATCAAGTCCCGCGCCGACGCGACGCTCATGAAGGCGGTCGATCTGATCCGGCGCTACAAGGACCGCCGTGTGCGCATCGAGGGGCACGCCGACAACACGCCCATCCACAACGACGAGTTCGCCAACAACGTGGAGCTCTCCGAGGCCCGGGCGAAGGCCGTCAAGGATTTCTTCGCCGGGAAAGGGGGAGTCGATCCCGCCCGGATGACGGCGAAGGGCTACGGGGCCGCGAAGCCCAAGGTTTCCAACGACACGCCGGAGGGGCGGCGGGCCAACCGCCGCGTCGAGATCATTCTGCTCAAAGGGCAAAGCTGAAAAAAGTTGAAGTCTGACACCATAAAAAAGGGAAAGGGGGGGTATGCCGCAGATTAATGTCCTGGAAGTGCTGAGATCGAGCTTCACGCTCGCGATACTTTTGTTGTGCTCCGTCGTCAGCATCACCTTCGCCCTCGAGCGCTGGTGGTTTTTCCGCTCCATCCGGATCAACGCGGATCATTTCCTGGAGTCCCTGAGAAAGCTCCTTGAGGGGAACAAGTACGCCGAGGCCCTCAAGCTTTGCGAGGTCACCCCCGGCCCCGTGGCGGCGGTCGCGCGCGTCGCCGTCGTCAATCGCGCCAAGTCCAAAAGCGAGGTGGCGGCCCTCCTCAGCGCCTCGCAGATCGAAGAGCGCGCGAAGCTCGAAAAGTTCCTCGGCATCCTGGGGACGCTGGGGAACTCCGCCCCTTTCGTCGGCCTCTTCGGCACGGTGGTCGGCATTATCAAGGCCTTCCACGACCTCGCTCTCTCGGGATCGGGGGGGCCCTCGGTCGTCGCGGCCGGCATCGCGGAGGCCCTTGTCGCGACCGCGGCGGGCCTCGCCGTCGCCATACCCTCCGTCGTCTTCTACAACTACTTCATGAAGAAGCTCAAGGACCTCGTCGCCGCGATGGAGGCGACCTCCATCCGCCTCGTGGTCTATTTGGGGTTGTCCTAGCCGGGGGCCCATGGCGGGAGCGGCGGGGGCCAAGGGCCCCATCACCGATATCAACGTCACGCCGCTGGTCGACGTCTGTCTCGTCCTCGTGATCATCTTCATGGTTCTGGCTCCTCTCGTCATGCAGGCGGGGATCGAGGTCGCCTCCTCGAAAGCCGGGGCGGCCAAGGGCCGCGCGGCGCTCAAGAAAAACGTCTCGGTCGAGCTGGACAAGAAGGGGGTCTTGAGCGTCGACGGCAGGCGCGTCTCCTGGGAAGGGCTCCCGGCGGCGCTTAAGCGCGCGATCGATCGGAGCGCGGACCGGCTCGTGAGCGTCAAGGCCGCCCCCTCGGCCAAGGTCGGCCAGGTGGTCGAAATCCTTGATGATTCGCGGCAGAACGGGGCGCGCAAGCTCGCGATCATCAATCCGGAGTAGGAACCGATGGCTTTCCAAGAATCTTCGGGAGAGGGCATCACGGGGATCAACATCACCCCTTTAGTCGACGTCTGCCTCGTCCTCGTCATCATTTTCATGGTCACCGCTCCCCTTCTCCTGCAGCCGACCCTGTCGGTCGAGTTGCCGAAGGCGACGACGGCCGAAGGCAAGGAGCGGCAGAACGTGACGATCACGATCACGAAGGACGGGCAGTGGGCTCTCAACCAGGAGTCGATGCCGTTTGAGGGCGTGAAGGCGGGGCTTCGGGACGCGATCGCGAGCAGCCCCGACCGTTACGTGATCATCCGGGCGGACAAGGAGGCCTTGAACGGGCTCGCCCTCCAAGCGCTCAAGATCGCCAAGGACGCCGGCGCCAAGGCGATCGCGATCGCGACGGAGCAGAAGAAGCGGGCGCCCTTATGATCTCCGACGTCGCTCGGGTCGAGCGCTCGGCCTTGATTTCGATCGGTTTTCATGCCGCGCTCTTGGGGTCGTACCTGACCCTCAGGCATCAAAAGCAGGAAACCCACGTCGTCCTCACGCAGGTCGAGTTCATCGATCTCAAGCCGGAGGAGGGCCCCGCGACGGCGCCGCCGGCGATGCAGGCGCCCAAAAGCCTGACGGATCTCATCCGCATGGCGCTGCCGGTATTCAACAGGCCCAAGCCTCCCGAGCCCGCCATGCCCAAGGACATGCCGATCGATAAATTAAAGCCCCAGCTCAAGGACGTCTCGATGCCGAAGCTCGATCTCGACAAGAAAATGGCCGCGTCGAAAGAGAAGCCTTTGGACCTCAAGTTCGCGCGCCTTCCCCGAGACCGGAAGATCGCCGACATGGACCCGACGCGCCGGCCGCGGGTTTCAGACCTCGCCGCGATCAAGGAGGAGTCGAAAATCTCTCTTGACGCCGTGGGCCGCGTCGCGGCGCCGCAGGAACCCCATATCCAGATCAACCCCGGCAGGTCCTACAGCCCGTCGATGTCCGATATGCCGGCGACGAAGGCCGCGCCGTCCGCCGCGCCGGGCCTGGCGCCCGCGTCGCCTGCCCTGGATTTGAACAGGTCCCTCGCCGCGCGCTCCGCGCCGTCGCTCCCGGTGGGCTACGGCCGCGGCCCCGCCATCAGCCTGGCGGCCGCCCCTCGCCCGGCGGCGGCGCCGATCAAGCTTCCCCCCGCTCCCAAGGCCGCCGCGCAGGAAAAACTGGCGAAGGCCGACGCCAAGCCGAAGGCGGTCGAGATCAGCGGTCCTCTCGCCAAGAGAAAGGTCCTCTCTTCCTATCTGCCGGCGTATCCCGACTGGGCCAAGGCCCAGGGCATCGAGGCGGACGTCGTCCTCCGCTTCTTCGTCGGTTCGGACGGCTACGTCCTGGACAAATTCTCCGTCGAGAGGACCTCGGGATACCCGAAGCTCGACAAGCTTTGCGAGGAAGCCATCAAGAAGTGGATTTTTGCTCCGCTGCCCGGCGGGGAGGAGGCTCAATGGGGTTTCGTCACCTTCAGGTTCAGGCTCAAATGAGCCGTCGAATGCGGCCGCGGCGGCACGCCCCCGCCGCCTTTGCCGCCGTCGCTGCTTTGGCCGCCTTTGCCGCCGCGGCCGCCTCCGCCCAGGACCAGCAGGCCGGCAAGGGGTCCCTGCCCGACGTGACGATCGAGGCCAAGGAAAAGAAGATCATCGACCGCGACAAGCCGCCCTTTGAGATGAACCTTAAGGAGAATTCCCCCCTCAAGTCCTTCCTGAAGGTGGGAAAGGACGTGCGTTACCGTCTCCCGGAGGAGATCGTCCGTTCCATGCGCTACACGACGGGGCTCTCGACGAGCCCTTACGCGCTCACTCCGAGCACGCACTGGATCTTTTGGGCCTGGAAGGGAGAGCCCGCCCATACCTTCCACCCCCTGCGCGACCTGGCGCAAGCCTACGGCGGCAAGAACCCTCCCCGGGAAAAGTCCTCGGGGAGCGTGAAGCCGTCATGGGAATTCGACGTCGTCGACAGCGTCGGCAATGTTTTCCGCAAATACTCGGGCGACGGCCTGCCGCCTCAGGACCTAGCCTTCGACGGCCGCTCGATCGACGGGAAATGGATCGACGTCGGGCAAAGCTACAGCGGCGTCGTCAATTATTGGGACAGCGGCGGCCGCCCGCATACCGCCGCGGGACGTCCCTTCGCCCTCGCGGGGATGGGCCTGACGGATTCCTCCGGCTTTATCCTCAAGCTGGCTCTGCGGCCGATGTTCGACCACGGCGATCTCATGGCCCCGAGGCTCTCCCGGTTCGGCCGGCAGCTCCTCGCGGAGGCGGCCGGCCTTCTCCAGAGATTCTACCCCGGATACAACTTCGAGGTGGGAGCCTATTCCTTGGATTCCGATCCGCAGACGGTCGGAGCCTTCTCGAAGCTTTGCGCCGGCAACCTGGCCAAGCGCCTTCTGGTGCCCGCCGAGAAGGTCCTGGCCCGCTCCTTTCCCGGGACTCCCGATTTGAAGGAGCGCGTCGAGAGTCTGGTTCTGAGGTAGGCGCGACGATGCGGCGGCGATTCTACGTCGATCCGGAACTCCAGTTTCCCATCATCATGGCGCTCATCCTTTTCGTGACCGTCGAGGGGGCGGTCGTCGGATGGGGATTTTCGAAGGCGATGGAGGTGGCCTGGGATTGGAAGCGGCCGGCGCTCGTTTGGGATTTCTTCCGGATCGTCCTGTGGACCGTCCTCCCCATGGTCGTCGCCAATTTCGTCTTCGGAAGCTACCTGTCGAACAAAATCGCTGGCCCGCTTCTGCGCATGCGCCAGGCCATGCACGCGGTGAGCCGGGGAGAGCTCGAGGAGGACCTGGTGCCCAGGCGCCGGGATCTTCTCCAGGGCCACGCCTCCGATTTCAACCAGATGCTCCAAAGTTTGCGCCATGTCTCGCGCCGGGACCTGGCATGCGCGCGGGAGGCCGAGGCGCTCCTGGCGCAGTTGCGGGAGAAGATCGCCTCCTTGGACGGAGCGGCCAGACAGAGGGAGGAGCTGGAGCGCCTCGTCAATGAGGCCAAGGCCAAGCTTTCGCTGATCGGCTCGCATTTCGCAAAAGAGCTCAAGGCCTGACCCTGTCATGGACGTCCTGGTCGTAGACGACGACCATCTCTCCCGCGAAATGACGGCGGCCGCTCTCAAAAAGTTGGGATGCTCCGCGCACGCGGTCGCCGGCATGGGCGCCGCCCAAGCCTGGCTCTCCAAGCGCCGGCCGGATCTCGTGATCGTCGATCTCCTGCTGCCGGACGGCAACGGCCTCGATCTTTGCCGGTGGGTGAGGGGCCGCCAAGGCCTGGAGACATTGCCCATCCTGGCGACGAGCGGCTTGGGAGAAGAAGAGACGATCCAGGACGCTCTTGAATCGGGAGCCTCGGATTTCATCCGCAAGCCCTACCTGCCGGACGATCTCGGAAGGAAGTTGCTCCGGCTGCTACCCAAGTAGCCAGCCTCGCCGCAAAAGCTCCTCGGCGATCTGGACGGCGTTCAAGGCCGCTCCCTTCAGAAGGTTGTCGGAGACGATCCAAAGGGCTATCTCCCGGGAATCGACCCCGGGCCTGAGGCGCCCCACGTGGACGGGATCGGAGCCCGCGGCGGCAAGAGGCGTCGGGTAACGGGAGCGACCATGGAGACGCAGCCCCGGCATCCGGCCAAGCAGGAGGCGCGCCCCGGGCAAAGGCGGCGGCTCTCGGAATCGCGCCCAGCACGCGAGCGCGTGCCCGCGCACCGTCGGGACGCGCACCGCCGTGACGCTCGTCATGATCCGGGGCGCGCCGAGAACCTTCGCGAGTTCGGACGCGACCTTCAATTCCTCCTCGCTGCGGCCGAGGCCGTCGAAAGAGCCCACCTGCGGTATGACGTTGCCGGCGATGGGGGCCGGGAGAGCTCGGGGCGTCCCCAGGGAATTCGGGGGCACCATGCTGCATGGCGTCCCCGAATTCCCTATCCCCTTTTTCGCGAGAACGCGGGCGAGCCGGCCGGCCTGGTCCGCGAACTCCGCGACGGCCGCCCGGCCGGCGCCGGAGACGGATTGGTAGGTGGCGACCCGAAGCTCCCGGATGGTCCAGCGGCGGTGGAGGGGCGCCAATGCCACGGCGAGCCCCGACATCGTGCAGTTGGGGCCCGCCACCAGACGCCGGTCGCGCCGAAGGGAGCCGGCGTTGACCTCGGGGATCACCAGAGGCACGTCGGGATCAAGACGGAAGGCGGAGCTGTCGTCGATCACCCACGCGCCGCGGCGCGCAAGCGTCTTCGCCAGGCGACGCGAGATCCGATCCGAGCCGGCGAAAAAAATCAAGGAGCATTCGTTGAGGCGGCTTGCATGCCGGGAAAGCTGATAAACGGGCCGTGAGCGGCCCAAAACGAATCGGGAGGCGTGGCCGGGCGAAGCCGAGAACAGCCGGAGATCGGAAGCCGGAAAACGGCGGCTCTCAAGTTGGGAAAGGAGCTCCCCCCCCACCATCCCCGTCGCCCCCACGACGCCGACCACCAGCCCCTTCATCGAAGGGGCTGGGCGGGGCCGTAGCCGACCGAACCCAGGGCGTCGCTCGCCGCCGCCCGCAAGAACGCGGACTCCCTGGGGAGCCCCGGCCGACTCATCGTGAGGATGAAGGGCTCGCGAAACAGAAGAGGGCCGGAGCGTTCCCAGTCGATGCGGTCGGCGGAGACCTCGATCCACGCTCGCGAAATATCGCGTCCCTCGGCGGAGAAGGACACGACCATGTCCTGGCCCTCCGTCTCGACGGAAAAGCCGGCGATCGTGACGGGCGGGCCGTTGGGCGGCGAGAGCTTGATGGCGAGGGCGGGGAGGAGGTTTCCGAGGGGCGTTTCAAGAGACCCCTCGTCGGCGCGCGGCGGAACGCCGGCGATCTTTTGATTGTTCCACGCGCGAGGCTTCGCGGAAGAGGAGGGCGCGGTCATGGCCGCCAAGATGGGAGAGCTGGAGGCGCTCAGGAAGTAGGGGGTGACGGACCAGACGATCAGGTAGTTGGGCTGCGTGAAGCTGACGAGGGCCGGGGGCACTTCAGCCCAGAACCACTGCGCTTCCCCGACGCCGTTTTCCCCCTCGGATTGGCCGCTCTCGAGCGGAATGTCCGCCGTGCGCGCGACCATGAAGCTCTGCTCGGCGCCGAAGGACGGGGTCTGGGAAATCGCCATGTAGATTTTGCCGTCGATGCGCCGAGTGACCCATGGTTTTTCAGGATCCGGTTTTGCCTTGGCCCTGCCGATCTTGGCGCCGATGAAAGCTCTTGGAAAATCGCCCAAAGGAGCCGGCGGGAGCTCGACAATCCAGGCGTTGTTGTAGCCGATGTACCAATTGCCATCGGAGCCGCCATTGGCGAAGCGATTGAAATCGTTGATGTTGGGCCACAAGGCAAGATATGTCGGCGTGACGGCGCTTGTCGATATTGTCGGGGGCGTCATCTCTTGGGCGACGCAAGAGATGTTGAGCAGGGCTGCTGCGACGACTAAAACAAAATCTAACATTTATTCAACATAGTTATTACTTTTTCAAATTCATCTAAAGAATAAAAATGTATAGAAATAAATCCTTTTTTGTTAAATTTTGCAACATTAATTTCAACTTTTGTTCCAAAAATTCGCATTAATTTAGATTCTATGTCTAGAATATCAGGCGATTTCGCTGTTGTTGACTTGGAGCGGCCGCCATTTTTATGCTCCGAGGCAATCGATTCCGAGGCGCGCACCGAAAGGGACTCGTCGAGCATTTTGGAAAACAACTTTTTCCTTTCCATAGGATCTTTCAGCATCAAGATGGCGCGTCCATGACCTTCCGTAATCCTGCCTTCGCGCATGGCGGATTGCATGTCTTCCGGCAGGTCCAGAAGGCGAAGCATGTTGGCGACGGCCGAGCGTGATTTTCCGGCAAGCTCGGCCACCTGGGCCTGAGAGTATTTATAATCGTCCATCAGCTTGAGATAGCCCAGGGCTTCCTCGATGGGATTGAGGTCGTCTCGTTGCAGATTCTCGACCATCGCAAGTCCTAGACGGTCTTCATCGGTTGGAGTCTCGCGGATGACGACATCGACTTCCTTGAGGCCGGCAAGTTCGGCGGCGCGCAGCCTGCGCTCTCCGGCGATCAGCTCATAGCTTCCATCCCCCCCATCCTTCGCGACAAGAATGGGTTGGGCCAGGCCGTGCTTCTTGATGGAGGCCGAAAGCGCGGCGAGTTTTTCCGGGTCAAAATACTTGCGCGGCTGGAGGCGGTTTGGCCTGATGATGGCGATGGGCAGCTTGGTTTTATGAACACCCATCTGGGGCTCCGCCGCCGAAACAGGCATGGCGGAGTCCGGTATAAGCATGGACAAGCCTTTTCCTAGAGCCTTCCTCATGACGTTGCCTCCTTGATGGCCGCCGGTTCTTGGACCGTTGTCGGCATCCCGCGCCGAGCCAAAATCTCTTTCGCCAGACTCATGTAGGCGATTGCGCCTCGGGATCCTTGGTCGTAGCCAAAAATGCTTTTGCCGAAACTCGGAGCCTCCGCGATGCGCACGTTCCTTGGTATCGTCGTCGTTAGAAGCCTTGATCCCAAGTGTTTCGAGAGCTCATCGCGAACCTGATTGGCGAGCACGATCCTTGGATCGTACATGGTCAGCAGGCCGTCGATCTCGATGGCCGGGTTCCAGGCTTTTTTAACCCGCTGAATCGTTTCGATGAGTTGGGCGACGCCTTCCATGGCGTAATATTCGGATTGAATGGGCACGAGAACTCGATCGCAGGCATTGAGGGCATTTAAGGTCAAAACGCCGAGGGATGGAGGGCAATCGATAAAAATGAAATCAAACCTGCTCTTGGCGGAGGCTACGGCCCCGCGGAGGCGGCTTTCTCTGGCCATGGCGGAAGACAGCTCCGATTCGGCTCCGACCAAGTCATTGCCGGAGCCCACGACAAAGTGGTTTGGAAGAGCCGTTTGTTTTATGGCCGAATCTATGGGGATAAGCTCGACAAGAACGTTGTAGATGCTTGGAGAGACGGTTCTTTTATCTAATCCAGCCGCCGAGCTTGCATTGCCTTGGGGGTCCAGGTCGATTAGCAGGGACTTGTATCCCAGAATGGACATGGCTGCGGAGAGATTGACGGCCGTCGTTGTTTTCCCCACCCCGCCTTTTTGGTTCGATACGGCGATAATTTCAGGCATTTAGAGGCTTTGTTTCACGTGAAACATAATACGAACATCGCCGTCTGAAGTCAAGAAATTACTGCGCAATGCCGTCATTCCGGCGCAAGCCGGAATCCAGAACTTCGCGTATCACTCAATTTAAGCGTTATATAATGTCATATATTAATTTTTGTTATCAACAATTATTATATAATGCAATGACGGAAGGAGCCGTCGCTTAATGATATAATCCGCCGATTCCCCCATGAGGCTTTATTTTGACCGGCTCTTCCAGATGGCCCGCTGCGAATGGCTGGTGCGCGAGCAGTCGAACCTCTTTGGCTTTCTTTGGACGATGTTGCAGCCGTTGCTCTACTTCGTCGTCCTATTCGGCCTGTTCACGAAATGGATGGGGCAAAAAACCCCCAATTACGGCGCCTTCCTGGTCATCGGGATCGTGCACTATAATTTTTTCCAGAACACGACCTCCTATGTCTTGACGACGCTGCGTCGGCGCACGACGCTCTTGACCAATTTTCCTCTTCCAAGGGACCTTTTCATTTTTTCGACCGGCCTGAGCGGCCTTGTCTCCCACCTGCTGGAGCTTTTGGTGATGCTCGCCTTCGTTGTTTTCCTCGGGACGCCTTTTCACGCGACGTGGTTTCTGCTCCCGCTGATCGTCGCGCTCGAGATCATCATGGTCTTGGGCATATTTTCTCCCATGCTCGCCGTGTGGGGCGCGAAATTCCCCGATTTCGAGCGCATCTGGCAGCTCTTGACCGGGCTTGGCATGTTTCTGACGCCCGTTTTTTACCCCGTGTCCATCATCGCGCCGGACAAGCGGGCGCTCCTGCGGTTTAATCCCGTCGCCATGATCATCGAGATGTCTCGCCGGATCCTCATCGAGGGACGGGGCCTGGGGATCCGTCATTTCGCGGCCGTCTTCATTCTATTTTGCGCCCTCGCGGCGGCCAGCTACGCCTATTTCAAGAAGCACGAGCCGCATTTGGCGGATTACGTCCTGAGTTAAATGTCCGACTACGCCATTGAAGCCGAGGACCTCGGCAAGCGCTTTTATCTTCAGACGCGTTCCTCCAAAACGTTCCCGCGCCGCGTCCTTTATTGGTTTTGGCCGCGCGTCGACGAGAAGCCGATCTGGGCGCTGCGGCATGTCGATTTGGCGGTCAAGAGGGGGGAGGCGCTGGGAGTCATCGGACCCAACGGCGCGGGGAAAACGACGCTCCTGCAGATCCTGGCCGGGCTGCTCGCGCCGACCGAGGGGCGGGTCCGAGTCCACGGCCGCATCACGTCCTTCATGGGGCTCGGCTCGGCCGTTTACGGCGATCTGACCGTCGAGGACAACCTCTTTCTCTTGGGCACGATTTTCGGAATGACCCGGGCGATGATCAAGAAGAAGATCGGCGAGATCGTCGAGTTCGGGGATTTCGGCAAATACCGCTACGCCGTTTTCGACCAGCTTTCCGCCGGCTACCAGATGCGCGTGATCGCGTCGGCGGCTCTCCATGCTCCCATCGACATCCTGGTGATGGACGAGATGATCTCCGCCGGCGACGCGATCATCTCGGAGCGGTTCGCGGCCCGCATGATCGAGCTCCGGCGCCGGGGGACGACGATCGTGGTCGCCTCGCATTCCTTGAACCTTATCGGCGAGTACTGCAGCCGCGTCATCGAACTGGACCGCGGCCGGCTCGTCAACGCGGCCAAGCCCTCCACCGCAGCCAAGGCCTATCTCGCGCGGCACGGCGTCGAATAAGGGCTCGTTAAGAAAAGCCGTGGCGGCCGTCTATCCGTTCAAAGGGATCCGGTTTAAAAGCGCTCCGGACTCCCTGGCGGGCTACCTGTGCCCGCCCTACGACGCCATCGGCCCCGAGGAAGCCGCGCGGTTGAGGAAAAACCCGCTCAACGCGGTCCACTTGGAGCTCCCCGAGGGGGAAAGCGCCAAACCCTACGAGGCGGCGGCGCGGGTATGGCGGCGGTGGCGGGAGGAGGGGGTGCTGGCCGAGGATGGGGAGGAGAGCTTCTACGTTCTCGAGGAGAATTTCTCGGCGCAGGGACGGCTTCTCAAGAGGCTGGGGCTTTTCGCGGCGCTGGGCCTCGCCGGACGGGATTCCCAAGCGCTCGTGCCGCATGAGCGCACGCTCGAAATTCCGGTCCGGCATCGGCTGCGGCTGCTGGAGGAGGCCCGGGCCAATACGAGCCCTATTTTCACGATCTGCCGCGACCCCGGAGGACGGGTCCTGCGCTTCTTGAAAAGGCTCCGCTCCTCGCGGCCGCCGGTCGTCAAAAGCCGCGCCGGGGAGGAGGCGGAGTTCAAGCTTTGGCGGGTGGCGGGTGGCTCCGACGTCGAGAAGCTCAAGCGCCTGCTTTCCCGGCAAAAGATTTTTATCGCGGATGGGCATCACCGCCTCGAGGCGGCCAAGCGGTTTTTCGCCGAGAACCGCTCCGCCGGGGCCCGCATGATCCTGGCCGGGGTCTATCCCGACAGCCAGAAAAGCCTCGTCGTCCTTGCGACGCACAGGATCGTCCGGGGCGCGGCGGTCGGCCGTCGCGCGCGGAGACTTTCCCGGCTCGTGCCGCAGCCGTCTCTCAAGGCGT